>CAZOZF010000052.1:0-17161 GCA_964584205.1 uncultured Verrucomicrobiota bacterium | reverse complement strand
TTGAGCGGATGCGCAAAACCGGAGCCAATGTCGGCGGAGAAAAAAGCGGTCATGTGATCCTGATGGACCACGCTACCACCGGCGACGGGATCATCACCGCCCTGCAGATCCTCACCCTGCTCAAGCAGAACAACACCACCCTGGCAGAGCTTGCCGCCTGCATGCAAGAGTATCCCCAGAAATTAGTGAGTCTGAAGGTGAAGACCCGCAAACCGATTGAATCCCTCCCCACCCTGTCACGGGTCATCAAGCAGGCCCGCGAGGAGCTCGGCAACCAGGGGCGGTTAATTGTCCGTTACTCGGGAACGGAAAATAAAATCCGGTTACTGGTGGAAGCCCGGGCCTCGAAGACGGTGGATGCCTGGATCAAGGCGCTCACGCTCGCGGTTCACAAGGATCTCGACACATGAAGGCCACTTTCGCCGATGCAGGCTCCGTGACGGGTTGTGAGCCGATCACCTGTACCCGCGCTCTGGGTGACATTCCCCTTGCCAGCCGCCCTCTCGCGGAACTTCAACGGAACCGATTGGTAAAGGCAGGATTCGAGCTGTCCTCAACCGGAACGGCTCGCGACCTGTTTATGCGGATCGATGCCTGGCTCTCCGAAGCCATGCTAACGGATCTTCGCCAGGCCGCCGCATCGGTTGTCCTGCGTGACGCTTCAGGCGTCGCCCTCGCCTGGATCGGCGACCCGGCACAGGCGACGAAAACCCTGACCCCGGACAAGGAGTCTTTCCTGATCCGCCATCCCTGGGATCTTCTGGCCATCCATGAACAGGTCATGGCAACGATCCAGAATGGCCGAATCGAGGGCGACATCAGTCCGGCGGCTACCATTGAAGGAACGCTGATCCTGGGCAAGGGTTCGCGCCTGCTTCCCGGCGTCTATGTCGAAGGAACCGTCATCATTGGCGCCCACTGCAAGATCGGCCCAAACTGTTATATCCGGGGTGCCACGAGCATCGGCGACAATTGCCATATCGGACAGGCCGTGGAAATCAAGAACTCCATCATCCTGGAGCGCACCAGCATAGGGCACCTGAGTTATTGCGGCGACTCGATCATCGGCAGCCATGTCAATTTCGGAGCGGGAACGATCACCGCCAATTTCCGGCACGACGGCAAAACGCATCGATCCATGGCCGGAAAACAGTTACTGGACACCGGCCGACGCAAATTCGGCACCATTATCGGCGACCATGTCCACACCGGAATCCACACCAGCCTCTATCCCGGCCGCAAACTGTGGCCCAACACCTCAACCCTCCCCGGCGCCATCGTCAAAACCGACCTCCACGCGTGAAGAGAAGATTCACCACGGAGGGGTCGGAGGGTTGAGAGAGAGGAAGAGAAGAAAATGTTGCGCGATTTTTCAAAATGGCGAGTACCCCGTTTTGAAAAATCGCGCAACACCTCTCCGGAAGGAATATTGGAAGAAGCAGGCCACTCCAGTTGTGCCTGGCACTATTAGCAGCTTTCTCGTCTGCTGCTCCTCAAGGAACGGTGTTGCGGCATTTATATGCGGGGTACTCGCCGCATACAAATGCCGCAACATTTTCTTCTTCTTCCCCTCCCCTCCGCTTCCTCCAGCGAAGCGGGTGGTAAAGAATTTTCTTACCCTTTCTTGAGGGCGAAGAGGGCGGCGTCGTAATTGGGTTCCTGGGCGATTTCGGGGACTTGCTCGGCGTAGATCACCTTATCCTGCTTATCCAATACCACCACCGCGCGACTGAGTAATCCAGCCAGAGGGCCCGTGGTGATCACCACGCCGTAATCGCGACCAAACGAGGGGGATCGCATCGTGGAGAGATTGACAACCGTCTTGAGCCCCTGGCTTTCACAGAACCGTTTCTGGGCAAACGGAAGATCGGCGGAGATATTAATCACCACCGTATCCGACAATCCGCCCGCCTCCCGACTGAACCGCTGGGCCGATAACGCACAGACCGACGTATCCAGGCTCGGCACAATATTCAGAACCTTTTTCTTGCCGGCATAGGCATCGAGCCCCACATCCGACAAATCACCTGCCGTCAACTTAAACGCAGGCGCGGAGCTTCCCACCTTTGGCAAAGTCCCCACCGTTTGAATCGGAGTTCCCTTGAACGTAATCGTAGCCATCTGCGTCCTCCTTTGTTTTGAAAAGACCCACGCTGCTGGTGTACCGGCTTTAGCCGGTCTTCTCCGAGCCGCCTGAAGGCGGTACACCAACCGTTACCCATCCCAAACAGTCATTAAGTAAGCGCCATTCTACTCCACTGTCACACTTTTTGCCAGATTCCGGGGCTGATCGATCGAGCACTGGCGCAGGCGCGCCACATGGTAGGCAAACAGTTGCAAGGCCACAACCGTCGGAATCGGGGCAGTAAGATGCGAGCATTTCGGAACATGGATGACATGATCCATGTTCGCTTTAACATCGTCATCCCCCTCGGTGACAATTCCGATCACCGGAGCATGGCGGGCACGGCATTCCTGGACATTACTGATCATCTTGTCCCGGCCGGCTATGTCATTGACCATGGCGAGTACCGGCGTCTGCTTATCCAGCAGGGCGATAGGACCGTGCTTGAGTTCCGCCGCGTGATAGCCTTCGGCGTGGATATAGCTGATTTCCTTGAGCTTTAAGGCGCCTTCAAGGGCCACGGGGAACATGGAGCCACGCCCGAGGAAGAAGAAATCCCGGGCCTTGTGATACTGTTCCGCCACCTTGACAATCTCATCATTCCGGGCCAACACCGCCTTGACGAGATCCGGGATCTCCCGGATCTTCTCGCAGAGCTCCATCCCGTTCTGGCGCGAGAGGCGCCGGCAGCGACCGAGCTTGAGCGCCATCATCAGCAGCACGGTGAGCTGGCAGGTAAATGCCTTGGTCGAGGCCACGCCGATTTCAGGGCCGGCATGCAGGTAAACACCCCGCCCGGTTTCGCGGGCGATGGTCGAGCCCACCACATTGCAGATCCCCACCACCAGCGCGCCCTTCTGCTTGGCTTCACGTACGGCCGCAAGGGTATCGGCGGTCTCGCCGGACTGACTGATGGCCACCACCATGTCGTCGGGACGGATGATCGGATTGCGGTACCGGTACTCGGCCGCCTGATCCACTTCGGTCGGAATGTCGGCCAGTTCCTCAAAGTAATATTTTCCCACCATGCCGGCATGGTACGAGGTCCCGCAGGCCACGATCACCACGCGACGGATGGCTGAAAGTTCGCGAGGGGTCAGGGAAAGACCCGACAGCAGCGCGGTTCCCATCTGCTCATCCAACCGCCCGCGCAGGGTATTGCCCAGGGATTCGGGTTGTTCATGGATTTCCTTGAGCATGAAATGCTCGTAGCCGCCCTTCTCCGCGGCACCAACATCCCAGTCCACCTTGGCCACCGCGCGGGAAACCGGCACGTTGTTGATGTTGCGCACATCGACACCGGACGCCCGGACCACGGCCACATCGTCGTCATCCAGGTAGATCACCTGCCGCGTGTGGGAAATAATGGCGGAAACATCGCTGGCGACGATCGTCTCGCCCTCCCCCAGTCCGATCACCAGCGGACTGCCCTTTCGGGCCACGACAAACTCAGCCGGTTGTTCAGCCGACACCACGGCGATCCCGTAGGTGCCCTCGACATGTTTCAGGGCGGCGCACACCGCCTCCACCAGATTGCCCTGATACAGCTCACCAATCAGATGAATGAGCACCTCACTGTCGGTTTGCGATTTGAACACATGCCCCTTGGCCTGCAACTGGGCGCGGAGCGAACTGTAATTCTCAATGATTCCGTTATGCACCATGGCCAACCGGCCGGTCTGGTCATAATGGGGGTGGGCATTTTCAGGAGTCGGACTGCCATGCGTGGCCCAGCGGGTGTGGGAAATCCCAAGGGTCGCTCCGGCCTGGAATTTTTCATCCCACCGGCTGTACACCATCTGCTCCAGATCGCGAACTTTCCCGCTCTGTTTGACGGTATGAAGCTTCCCTCCGGAAACGACCACGATCCCGGCCGAGTCGTACCCGCGATACTCCAGCCGCTTCAAGCCGCTGATCAGCACATCCGTCGCACTTTTTTTACCGATGTATCCCACGATTCCACACATCATTCACCTCATTCCAATTAAGCCCCATTAAACCCTAATTTCCCGTCCTGTCTAGTATTTTCCATCGGTGCGGGCGCCATCCAGGATCGCTTCCGTGGACGCCGTGCCAAGCCGGGTGCAGCCCTGGCGAAGATAGCCGACAGCGGCGTCCCAGTCGCGGATTCCGCCCGACGCCTTGACCTGCATTGTCTTGCCGACCGTACGGATCATGATCGCGACCGCCGCCGGGGTGGCTGCCCCTTCGGCGAAACCCGTTGAGGTTTTTACAAAGTCGGCCCCGGCGGCTTCCGCGAGCCGACAAGCCCGGGCAATCTGGTCCGGATCAAGATAACAGGTCTCGAGGATCACCTTGACCAGAACCTTCGCTGGCTTGGATTCAGCCACAACCCCCTCGATGTCTTTCCGGACCGCGTCATCGTGTCCTGCCAGGAACTGTCCGATATTCATGACCATGTCAATTTCCCGGGCACCGTCCCGGATGGCCAACCCGGCCTCAACGGCTTTGGTTTCCGCCCGGTTGCTTCCATGAGGGAAGCCGACGACGACAGACACATCCACCGTGGAGCCCGCGAGGTGTTTCACGGCAAGCCCCACATCGCAAGGCCGCACGCAAAGGCTTCTGACGCCGCGCCTCATGCACATCTGCGCATGGCTGATCACATCCTGTTCCGTCAGGTTCGGCTTCAACACCGCATGATCAAGGGCGGCGGCAACTTCGCTGATGGTGAAATTTTTCATAAACCCCTTGCCCTGTAGTAGATCATAGTCGCTCAATCCGGGCAATCTCCGATCAACTCGGCGAGGGTGCGATTCTCCTCTTGTACTTTGAGGTACCCTTCCCTACCCTGTCTCTGTTGTATGCGGTTGTCGGGATCCCTTTTTTTCTGGATTATGAAACAAAAAGCACGAATCTTGGTATTTACCGGGGATGGAAAAGGTAAAACGACGGCGGCCCTTGGCCTCGTCTTACGCGCCGTCGGCCATCACATGCCGACCTTTGTGATCCAGTTCATCAAAACCGGAGGAGCCACCGGTGAACTCACAGCCTTGCGGCAACTGCCCTTTGTCAGGATTGAACAGATGGGCTTGGGGTTTGTCCCTCCCCTGGAGCACCCGGCGTACAAGCACCACAAAAAAGCGGCCCAGGCGGCCCTCATGAAGGCGAAAACGGCCGTGACTTCACGCCGCTACAAAGTTGTGGTCCTGGACGAGATCTGCAACGCGCTATTCATGAAACTAATCTCTCAAAAAGCGGTGCTCTCCCTCATCCAGGGCGCCCCCCCCTCAAAAATCATTGTACTGACCGGCCGTCATGCCCCGCACGCCCTGATCGCATTGGCAGACACGGCAACGGAAATGAACTGTCTCAAGCATGGGTTCGAGTGTGACCGTCCTGCTGAAAAAGGGGTGGAATTCTAACAGGGCTAATCCCACACTTCGTCAATTACGCTTAGGCCAACCTGCTTAGTCGGATAGACTTTTAGTTCCATACACTGTTCCCGATCTGCTGTTTGAAATCAGTAGCGTCCCATAGGACGCAGGTTAGAAGGCCGAAGGCTGAAGACTGTAAGGAAATTCGCATAATCTTGTTTAATTTCACGTCATGTCATTTACGATAATTCCTGTTCCATCGATTCGTGTATTACCTTCAGTCTTCAGTCTAAACCGCTTCAGCCTTGGCGGCCCTATGGGACGCCAGTGGTTTGAAATTGTAAAATCATGACTCCAGTGCCCGAAGCGTCGCAACCATCGCGTGTTGTGACTGAAAGTCGATGGCGCGCCTGACAGGGGTCGAACCTGTAATCTTCTGATTCGAAGTCAGATGCCTTGTCCATTAGGCTACAGGCGCACAAAAGAAGTCGGCACCATAAACGATCCCCCTGAAATTGCCAACAGGAGAATCATTCCACTGCTTGTCATCACCTTCCGGAATCTGGTATTGTGCCCCGGAAAATAAAAAAGGGGGGGTATGAAACAGTGACAACACCACGCTTCAGGCACTGGGTCAGATCATCGGGTCCCAAGGTTGCATCAGGACTGCTGATCGGCTTTGGAATCGTGGTGCTTGTGGTCGTGCTTTTTCTCAAGCCGGGCTTGTACGCCATCGGCTTTCCCTTGGGAATCATCCTGATTCTTCTGGGCTCGGCGGGTCTGGCTCTCGCGAACCAGATAGACCCCCGCTGATCACTCGGCAATCACGGTATCCATCATCCCGCTTCGCCCCTCCTGGCCCAAGGGCGGGAAATCGAAATGGGTCTCCAACAGGGCGACAAACCGGTCACACACAGCGGCCTCATCTTCACCCTCCACCCGAACGCGAACGACGGAACCTTCCTGCAACCCCAGCGAAACCAGCGATAACAAGGATCGCAAATCCGCCTCCCCGGCTTCTGAAAGAACCCGGATCTCCCCGGAATAACGGACTCCTTCAGTTACGATTCGGGCGGACGGCCTGCAATGAATGCCCTGCCCGTTTCTAATCACGGCTGTTTTTTCGATCATGCTACCCCCCCCCACTACCCCTTGGAACCCAGAACCTGGCGAACTTTCCCCGCAAGCAATTCCTGGGAGAAAGGCTTCATGACAACCACATCGCGCGCAGGATCCACCCCATACTGGATCGCCAGAGCGGCATCAAATCCAGTTACATACAACACCTTGACAGACGGGGAAACCTCCCGTATTCGATTCATCAGGCCTGAACCACTCATGCCCGGAAGCACCACATCCGCCAGAATCAGGTCAATCCCCCCCTTGTTCTCGCAGCAATACTGCAACGCTTCGCCGGGTAATCGAGCTTCAATAACCTGATAACCCAACCCGGTCAAAACCCGGACCCCAAACCCCCGGACCGCATCGTCATCCTCCACAATCAGGATCCGCTCCGTTCCCCTCAGTTCACGGGGAGGAAGAACCGGAACGGAGACGGCGTCCCCTTTTTTGAACAACCGGAAAAATAGTCTGAATTCAGTTCCGGATCCCGGATAACTGTCCACTTCCACATAACCGGCACATTGCCGGACAATCCCATAGACTAGGGAAAGCCCAAGCCCCGTTCCTTTCCCCGCTCCCTTGGTGGTGAAAAAAGGCTCAAAAATATGGTCTTTGACATCCTTATGCATTCCAATTCCCGAATCCCGCACCATTAACATGCCGTAGGAGCCTGGCTCAACCCCCACATGGGTGCGGCAATACGCGTCATCAAGGGTTATTTGCCGGGTCTGGATCAACAAGGCCCCGCCCTGGGGCATGGCATCACGGGCATTGACCGCCAGATTCAGGAGCACCTGTTCAACGCCGCCCAAATCCGCTTCCACGATTCCTGTTTCGGGATCGAGCTTAACATCCAGGATGACATCCTCGCCCAAGGTCCGCTTGAGCAGAAGAACCATTCCCTCCACCGCGTCATTTAAATCCAAGGCGACAATTTCCAGCTTTTGCTTTCGCCCCACGGCCAGAAGCTGGGTCGTTAATTTCGTCGCCCGCTCGGCGCTATGAAGCACTTCCTTCATATCCGCCTGGGCCGGGTGCCCGGCAGGGAGGGACTCAAGAGCGAGGGTTCCGAATCCGAGAATGGAGGTCAACAGGTTGTTGAAATCATGGGCCACTCCCCCGGCAAGAAGACCCAGGGCTTCCATTTTTTGTGACTGCCGGAGTTGAACCTCCCGATCCAGCAAGAGTTCCTCGGCCTGTTTTCGTTCCGTGATATCACGCAGCAGCATGACGCTTCCCCCATGCACCTTCAATATCCCGCTGATGATTTCCAGGGGAAACGTCCGGCCATCCTTACGGATCCCCTTTGCCAGGCCAACATGAAATCCTTCCTTTTCCAACGCGTCATAGATTTCATGCTTGTCATTCGGCAGGGAACGACGGTCGCTATAGAGAAGTTCCGTCTTCCGCCCCAGAACCTCATCCGGATCATGCCCGAACATGCGGAGCACGGAGGCGCTGGTCATGAGGATATTGCGCTTGGGATCCACCACAATCATCACATCGGGACTGATGCTGTCCACGATATCCTCCAGCTCCTCGTTCTTAATGGCCGCCTTCCTCCACCGGAAATAAGACGCCAGCAGCAGCACCACCAGCCATATCACCAGGAAATTCACCAAAAACTGGACGAGGGGCTGATTGGCATGCGGCCGAAAAAACACGGCCATGGATTGATTGAAGTTAATCGCCACGCCGAGCAGCGCGGCCATAAACGCGGTGATTAACGACAAGGCCAGAACCCGCCACTCCCGGGTCGACCAGGTTGCCGCACGAATCGAATCACGATGCCGTTTCTGAATCATCATCTTTCCGTATCCCCCGCAAACAATGGGAAGGACTCTACCGGCTGTTAATCGTATAATCCAGCCTATTTTAGGCAGGCCTGCCTCGCGGATTGCATTCCCCGCAAAATCGGGGTACTATCCGGACAACACAACGCCATCATGATTAAAAAACTTCTCACCGCCAACCTGACTCTTGCAAATCGCATCACCATCGGACGGTTCTTCCTGATTCCCATTTTCGTTTTGCTCACGCTCTACTTCATCCAAAGCGTTGCCGAGAAGCAACCCAACGAATGGTTCCGCTGGGCCGCGCTCATGATCTATGTCATCACCTGCCTGACGGATGCGCTCGACGGTTACTTCGCCCGATCCCGTAATGAGCGGACCCGGCTGGGGACCCTGCTCGACCCCCTGGCCGACAAAACCCTGCTCCTCTCGGCCCTGATTCTCCTGAGCGGGCCCTGGGGGCAATGTTTCAATCCCCACCTGCCGCTCTGGTATGTCGCCCTGGTCATCAGCCGCGATCTCGTGCTGGTCATCGGCGCCGTCCTGATCCATGTCGCCGTCGGGCACACCGAAGTCAAACCCCGGATCGCTGGAAAAATTGCGACCTTTTTTCAAATGGGTCTGATTTTATGGGTGTTGGGACAAGCCCCCGTCGGCGGGTTCCCCTGGCTTCTGTGGACGGCCGCCGGCTTCACCCTTCTCTCCGCGTTCCAATATGTTTCAGACGGAATCCATCAACTCGAGAAAACCCATGCCCACGAAAAACACTCCTGATCCCGCACTCCCCGCCACCACCACTCCGGTCATTGCCATTGTCGGGCGCCCGAATGTTGGAAAATCCGCGCTCTTCAACCGCATCCTGAACCGCCGCCTCGCCATCGTCCACGAGGAGTGCGGCGTCACAAGGGATCGCCTGATCGCCCGGTCCGAATGGGAGGGAAAATCCTTTGACCTGGTGGATACCGGCGGGCTCACTGAATTCAACCGGGCGACCACAAACGATGTCATCGCCTCCGAAACCCGACAGCAATCCGAGGCCGCCATCGAGGATGCCACCCTGGTGGTTCTCGTGGTGAACGTGGAAACCGGCCTCACTCCGCTCGACGAGGAGGTTGCCCGCCTCACCCGGCGCAAGGGCATCCCCGCCGTCATCGCCGTTAACAAATGCGACAACCCGGAACGCGATGCGCTCGCCAGCTCCTTCGAGCACCTCGGCTTTCCCGTTTTTTGCGTCTCCGCACTTCATAACCGGGGTCTTCAGGAATTACTCGATCATCTGACGGAAGCGCTGCCTTCCACAACCGCCACCCCGCCGATGGAACCGCTGAAAATTACCGTCGTGGGCAGGCCTAATGTCGGAAAATCATCCTTCATCAACCGCATCATCCGACGCCAGCGTGTGATCGTTTCGGATATCCCGGGAACCACTCGGGACAGCATCGATGTTCCTTTCACGATCGGGAGCGGCCCCACCGCGCGGCATTACCTTCTCACCGACACCGCCGGCATGCGCAGGATGGGAAAAGTGGAGGGCGCCGTCGAACGCTATAGCGTTTTCCGCGCCGAGAGCAGTATTGAACGCGCCGATGTTGTGGTTCTGATCCTGGACGCCGCCCAGGGGCCGACCAGCCACGACAAAACAATCGCCAGCCTGATTGAAAAGGCCGAAAAAGGCTGTGTCCTGATTGTCAATAAATGGGATCTCATGGGTCACTCCACCCAAAAACAGTATCTTGACGCCCTCTCCCGGGAACTGCCCTTTATGAACTGGGTTCCCATCGTGTTTGTATCCGCAAAGGACGGATACAATATCCGCCAATGCCTCGACACCATTGACCGCACCGCCGAACAGATTGTCACTCATCTGCCAACCGGAATCCTCAACCGCACCATCATGGATGCCTACGACCGAGTTCAGCCTCCTGTCATCAAAGGCAAGCGTTTTAAGATCTACTATGCCACCCAGATGGGAACCAAACCCCTCCGGATCGGCTTGTTTGTGAATGATCCCAAACGACTGCCCACAGCCTATCGGGATTACCTCATTAAAACACTCCGCCGGGCCTTCGGCCTGGAAGGTGCCCCCATCGTTCTGATCCCTAAAGAACGGTCCCGTGCCACTTTTGTAGCGAAAAAGAAATAATCTACCCATTGTGGGCTGGATTATTTATATCCACAATATATAGGGGCTTGACACACGTAGAAGTCCAATGAAAATGGCTTTTTCAGCCCGCATCCATTTTACATAAACTTCTCTAAGTCGTTTATTTTAAATATGTTGCGCCATAATAAAATTTCCTTTAAAAAAGATCACAATTTTCGACTTTTCTCATTGCTCACCACTAGGGGTAGTGGTAACGATGCTTGAGTTGTTTACGGAAGCCCCATATTTTGTGAATTAAGGAGATCGCCCCATGTTGGATATCATCGAGACCGCCGAAACCCCGAAGAAGACCGTCAGCCAGAACCCCAAAAACGGAACCAAACGAAATAACGGACACCCTGGCCGCAAGGGCATGACCCTGAATCGCGTGTTCACGAAACCCGGAACCGACCCCTTTGACGGCATTGACTGGGATCTCCGCAAGGCTTCCATTACCGACGACAAGGGAAACGTGATTTTCGTCCAGGATAATATCGAGGTTCCCAAAAGCTGGTCCATGCTGGCCACCAACATCGTGGCCTCAAAATATTTCTACGGCGGCTTGAAAACCAAAATTCGCGAAACCTCCGTCCGCCAACTGGTTCATCGCGTGGCGCGCGCCATCGCGGACTGGGGTAAAAAGGACGGCGTTTTCGCCACCGAAGCGGATGCCGAGAACTTCTATACCGAGCTCGCGTGGCTGTGCATCAACCAGTACGGCTCCTTCAACAGCCCGGTCTGGTTCAATGTGGGACTTCACGAAGCGTACGGCGCGACCTCCGATAACCGGTCCAGCTATTACTTCAACCCCGACACCGGAAAGATCGAATCATCCCGCGACAACTACAAGCACCCCCAGGCCTCCGCCTGTTTCATCCAGGCGGTAAAGGACACCATGGAGGACATCATGCGCCTGGCCGGCACCGAGGCCATGCTCTTCAAATACGGCTCGGGCACCGGAACCGACCTGAGCACCCTGCGCAGCAGTCGCGAGAAACTCTCCGGCGGCGGAACCCCCTCCGGCCCCCTGAGCTTTATGCGGGTTTTCGACCAGGTCGCGGCCGTCATCAAGTCCGGCGGCAAAACACGCCGCGCCGCCAAAATGCAGAGCCTCAAGATCTCCCATCCTGACATCGTTGACTTCATTACCTGCAAGACCAACGAAGAGAAAAAGGCCTGGGCCCTGATCGACCAGGGGTACGACGGTTCCTTCGGCGGTGAAGCCTATTCCTCCGTCATGTTCCAGAACGCCAACCTGTCGATCCGCGTGACCGACGACTTCATGAAGGCGGTGGAAAACGACGGCGACTGGCAGACCCGTGCGGTGACCTCCGGCGACGTTGTGGAAACCCATTCCGCAACCGAGCTGATGGGCATGATCGCCGAGGGCACGCACCTGTGCGGCGATCCCGGCATGCAGTACGACAGCACCATCAACCGCTGGAACACCTGCATCAACAGCGGTCGCATCAATGCAAGCAATCCCTGCTCGGAATACATGTTCCTCGACAACAGCGCCTGCAATCTGGCCTCGCTGAATGTGATGAAGTTCATGGACGCCGATGGCAACCTGGATGTCGCACGGTTCAGTCACGCCGTCCGGATCTTCATCATCGCCCAGGAAATTCTCGTCGGCAGCGCCAGCTATCCGACCGAGGAAATCGCCACCAATTCGCACCTCTTCCGGCCGCTCGGCCTGGGCTACGCCAATCTCGGCGCCGTCCTGATGAGCCTCGGTCTTCCCTATGACAGCGACGAAGGACGCGCCTTCGCCGCCGTCGTCACCTCCATCATGACCGGTTACGCCTACGAGACGTCCTCGGAACTGGCGGTCGTCCGGGGAACCTTCTCCGAGTACGACAAGAACCGCGAGCCCATGCTCAACGTCATTCGCATGCATGCCAACGCCCTGCTCGACGTGGACAGCAAACTCTGTCCGCCCGCGCTTTACAAGGCCGCCGGCTCCATCTGGAGCCAGGTCCTCAACAGCGGCGAGAAACAGGGGTTCCGCAACGCCCAGGTCACCCTGCTGGCGCCCACGGGAACCATCGGGTTCATGATGGATTGCGACACCACCGGCATCGAGCCCGACATCGCCCTCATCAAGTACAAGCAACTCGCCGGCGGCGGCCTGATCAAACTTATCAACCAGACCATGGAAGCCGGGCTGCGGAAACTGGGGTATAACGGGAATGTCGAAAGCATCCTGAAATATGTAGACGAGCAGGAAACCATCGAGGGGGCGCCGGGACTGAAGGACGAGCATCTTCAGGTCTTCGACTGCGCCTTCAAGGCCAAGAAGGGCACGCGTTGCATCTCCTACCAGGCCCATCTGAAAATGATGGCCGCCGTTCAGCCCTTCCTCTCCGGCGCCATCAGCAAGACCATCAACATGCCCAAGGAAGCCACGGTTGAGGACATCGTCCAGGCCTACATGGACGGCTGGAAGCACGGACTCAAGGCCATCGCCATCTACCGCGACGGCTCCAAGCGCACGCAGCCGCTGAACACCAGCCGGGTGGACATGAATGGCACGGAAAGCCGGAGCGCCGCCGCTGCAGCGGCATCACCCGAAGGCACGCCCCAGACTTTCCGCGCCCGGATGCCCGCCACCCGCCACTCGATCACCCACAAGTTCCAGATCGCCGGGCATGAAGGGTACATGACCGTCGGACTCTACGAGGATGGCCGACCGGGCGAGCTCTTTATCACGATGGCCAAGGAAGGCAGCACCGTCGGCGGCATCATGAACGCCTTCGGCACCGCCATCTCCCTGTGTCTCCAGTACGGGGTACCGCTCCACGCCCTCGTGAGCAAGTTCTCGCACAGCCGGTTCGAGCCGAGCGGCTACACCAACAACCCGGATATCCCGATCGCGAAATCACTCGTGGATTATATCTTCCGCTGGCTCGACATCACCTTCCCCAACGGCGCCACGGCGCAAATCGCCGCCCCTGTGAAATCGACGTCCGTAGCTTCAAAGCCGGAAACCGACGCGGAAAAACAGTTGAGCCAGATCCAGAATCAGGAGGACGCCCCCGTCTGCGACCAGTGTGGCCATATCACAACCCGCAACGGCGCCTGCTACCGTTGCCACAATTGCGGCAACTCAATGGGATGTTCGTGAGGATCGTTCTCTGACCCGTTCATAGGGAAGCTTGGCCAATAATGGGGCTCCACCTTGTAGGGCGGGCTTCCCCGGCTACCGCCGGGGAGCCTGCGTCTTCCCGCTCCATCAAAGTTGCACTCGCGTCAAGGTGACACTCTCCAGACTGGCCTCATCTCGGTCACCATCCACCAAAGACACCTCAATCTTGCGGAGTCCCGCCTTTTTGATCTCAAACACTCCCATGGGATAGGCTTGGTATTGTGAGGTCGCCGCCTGCTGGTTTTGAATCACGCCCCCCTCATCGGTGGTGATCTTCCAAACCAGACGTCCTTTTCCCCGGTATTTCAACGCCACCGTATAAGCCCCCGGCTCAAGCACATTCACCGTCCAGCAGGCACGACCCGCTTCCGACCATTTCCCGATCTGGGTGGAGTGCTTCCATTCACCGAACTTCTCCATCCAGCTCACCTTTTTCTTTTCGGCTCCTTCCGCCTGGGCAAAGTGACAAAGCACTGTATTGGACAGATTGGGATGGACCGCGAGGGTTGGGTCGACTTCGGGTTTTCCCGCAAGCTCCACGCGAATCACACTCGCCAGGCCGGCGGTGGCTTCCCTCGGAATCTTGAACCGCACGCCGCTGCGCGCAGTTTCCGTCTCGATCTGGATGGATTGCATTCTGGCTGATTTGACCGCCGTGACCAATCCCGGCAGATAAATGATCCCATCGCGCGGTGGGTCAAACACCACCAGATATAGCGTCTTGTCGCCCTGCATTGTCACATCGCCCCACGGCATCGCGCAGTTCCACGGCGAAGGACCCGCACCACGAATGACTTCGGGATTCGCGTGGATCCAGACTCCGGCCTCTCTTAGGAATTTCTGATTTTGCTCAGGAATCTGCCCCTTGCCGTCCGGACCGCAATTCAGCAGGTAGTTCCCCCCTCGCGCCACGGTGGCCACCAACCGCCTCAGAATTTCGCGCGGGTCCTTCCAGTTGGTATCATACCACGCGTAGGCCCAGGAATCGTTGCTCGTATCGCAAGTCTCCCACAAGCCGCCAACCTTTTCGGTCGGCACTTCCATGTCACCCAGCGATTCATAGTCGCCCATCCCATACCCGATTCGGCTACCCAGCAGGGCTTTGGGTTGCGTGGTACGCACCAGATCGCGAAGCTCAACGACATTGTCCTTGGGCATATTGCCCGGGGTGTCGAACCAGACCACCTCAAGGGGGCCATATTGCGTGCAGATTTCCTTCACCTGCGGATAACATTTCTCGCGGAAATAGCGCTCAAATGTGGCGGCACTGCCATCCGGGTTTTGCTTGGGCCCACCGGAGCCACCCGGCGCGGTCCAGTCCTGGTTGTGCGAGTAATAGAACCCGAAGCCGAGTCCCGCTTCGCGACAGGCATCCGCCAGCTCCTTCATCGGATCGCGCCCGAACGGCGTCGTATCCACAATGTTGAAGGGATGCGCCGACTTAAACATCGCGAAGCCCTCATGATGCTTGCTTGTGATGATGATATAGGTCATCCCCGCGTCCTTGGCCATTTGAACAATGGCCTTGGCATTGAAGAGGTCGGGATTGAAGGTCTTCGCTTCCGCCATGTAGTCGGCGACCGGAATTCCCGCCATGGCCGGATGCATGATCCACTCGCCGATACCGTAATAGGTCTTCCCCTTCCACTGGCCCGCCAGATGCGAATAGAGTCCCCAATGCATGAATAATCCGTAGCGCCCCTGGCGAAAATGAGGGCCGCGGGTAAGATCGGTAGCGGATTCCTTGACACGGGAATCCCCCCAGAGTTTATCCATGGTTTCCTCAGCCCGAAGGCTCGAAAATACCGGCATGAACGCCGTCAACAGTAGCACTACAATTCTAATTATTTTTCTACTCATAATCCGTCCATTTCTCTTTTTTACAATTCCACCTTCCACAAGCTCCCGCTTCGCGGGAAGCTTGTCCTACAACGCGACTCCACCTTGTAGGGCGGGCTTCCCCGCACCAGCGGGGAGCCTGCGTCTTTCCCATTATTTATTTCCGTAATTGAAAAAGCCCTGCGGAATGCGCGGGGATTTCGCGGGCAAACGAATCGCCCTTGATCATTTCCGATTCCCCCGTCCAGAAGTCGGTGACTCGTGAGCCAGGCGGAATCGTCACGGTACGCGTGACAGGCTGATCGCCCCAGTTGAATAACGCGAGTTCCTCAGCCTTGTCGCCCAACTTAACGCGCCCCACGGTAAAGTCAGCATCGTCGAAGCTCATGGCTTTGCCGGATGGGGCGCTCAACTTCTTAAGCATCGCCAGCCGCTCCGGCTTGAGTTGCGCAAGATCATCCCCGCTCAAGACCAGCCCACCAGACGCCCGAATGGTGGCGGCGTGTAGGCGGAATTCGTTTTCAGACAGGGGCGCATCCTTTGCGGTATAACCCGTAGCACTGTCCTTTTGGGATCGTTCGGTCAGAATCAGACAGTCGAAATCATTCCACCACAGGGTTCCATTTTGCCAGCCCCGTGACAGGTTCTCCAATCCACAGGATTTGAAGGCATTCCAGCTGCGCGCAATGTCACCGGACGTCCGCATCCCGTCAACCAATCCCAAGGATGGCCACATAGGGGCATTGCAGCCGAGGATAAAGGCATCCCCCGCCCCCTTGCGCATCGCCTGCATTCCCTGACGATACGCCTCGATTCGCGTTGCCTTGGGATCGTAGTGCTTGCCCCCGTGGATCGCGCCCCAGTAGTTGGCATCAAGCTTGAAGTACGTTACCCCCCATTGCTCCCGCATCGTCCTGAAGACCTCCTTGAGGTGCTTCTGGACTTCCGGATGGGTTCCATCCAGGACATACCAGGGGGCGCAACGCCAGCCGCCAAACCCGATCGTGCTTGAATCGAGCGGACGGCCGTCACGGTCCTTGACGAACCAGTCGGGATGCTTCTGAAAGATTAAGGAATCCTTTTCGGCGATAAACGGAGCCACCCAGATGGCCGGCTCAAAGCCTGCCTGCTTGATCTGTTTCAAGACACTTTTGATGTTGCCTCCAAAAGCCTTCCCGGTCTCAAGCCAGTCCCCCATCCGCGACTGATAACCATCATCAATCTGGATGTAACGCAGTTCCGGAAGATTCTTTCGTGAGAACTCCAGATTTGTGACGATGTCCTGGACCGTCACATTCTCGTAGAACGTATACCAGGAGCACCAGCCGGTGGGCGGTTTCGCGGGAAGCGGGCGCGGGTTGTTCTTCTGGATGGCCTGAGCCACCTTATCCAGCACCACGCCCCGGCTTGAGCCGCTTATGACTCCGAATTGCTCAAGCTTCCAAACCCCGCCCGGCGGCAGGCTGAGCCCTTCTGTCTCAAGATAGGCTTTCAGCCTGGCTTGATTAAACCCGATACGCCCGATGAACTTGTTGCAGGAGGTGAAGGCCAGGGCCAGAACCTGGTCTTTCGCAGGGAATAGCGTCAAAAGACCGGAAGCCACCCGGTATCCCGGAGCTTCGGGAATACGATAATGCTTGCGGTCCGGGTAGG
>CAZOZF010000051.1:1870-17374 GCA_964584205.1 uncultured Verrucomicrobiota bacterium | reverse complement strand
GTATCATTACCTTCGGGTCGTAGCGATCCAAGTAAGGAATTTCCGTTATCGCATCGCCAAATTTGGTGGAAACGATAGGGTCTTCTTTCGTAAACGGATTAATTCCAGGGATAGCAGCATCAGGGATAGGGACACTAGGCAACCTGAATTGCCCCATCGCCGATTGTCCCAAAATAAGGGTGATCAAACCAACTTGCCATACTCTCATCTTAATAACCTTCCATTTTTCCAAACTACCTTCAGCATATCATATTTGTCGCTCGAATTCCAGAGTTTAGTTGCTCGATAAGTGTAATCAGCGGGCAATAGGTTCAAGTCCTAACAAGACTACTCTTTTATGAGCCGAAATCACCCCTCTCCATCCATGCGAGTCAGATTTTTCTTAAGAGATTTGGACATTCCTCTTAATTGATATTTTTCAGCCTACTGGTATACTTGTCGTACGCTTTGCTTTTTATTTGCTCGCCTGAGAAGGAGACTGCGCGTCCCGTGTCGAATTTTAATATGTTGTACTTTTTGGACAGCAAGAGAGGACCAGCAAGTCGGTACTGTTCTTTACTTACTGTCAGGTGTAGGGCGAGTAAGTCCGATGGCATTCCAGAAGCGGCTTAATTGAATCCAAAGCTGAAATCGCCGTGAGCGCGGTGAATCAGCTTACAAAAAAACATAAGCTACGTAAAAACACAGGAGGAAAATCTCATGAGTAACGAAGACAAGAAGCATCGTTCCCATCTACCGATGCCGAACACCGAGAAACCGAAGTTCATCGCGTACGACGCGAAGGACCCGGACAGCAAGTTTCCCCCGATCCCGCAACTGCGGCCGCCCCAAGGTGCGCCCAATGTGCTGGTCATCCTGATCGACGACGCCGGATTTGGCTCGTCCAGCGCTTTTGGCGGCCCCTGCGCCACGCCAAACGCGGAGAAGCTGGCGGCAAATGGTTTGAAGTTCAACCGATTCCACACCACGGCGCTGTGCTCACCGACGCGGCAGGCGCTGCTGACTGGACGCAATCACCACTCCGCCGGCATGGGCGGCATCACCGAGATCGCCACCGGCGCGCCGGGCTATTGCTCGGTACTGCCCAACACCATGTCGCCCCTGGCGAAGACGCTTAAACTCAACGGCTATAATACGGCGCAGTTCGGCAAGTGCCATGAGGTGCCGGTATGGGAGACAAGCCCTGTAGGCCCATTCAATGCCTGGCCCACTGGCGGAGGCGGCTTTGAGTACTTCTACGGATTCATCGGCGGCGAAGCGAACCAGTGGTATCCGACGCTATACGAGGGTACAACTCCCGTCGAGCCTGAGAAGACCCCTGAGGAGGGGTATCACCTCGTCGAAGATATGACCAACAAAGCTATGAACTGGATGTCCCAGCAGAAGGCGCTTGCGCCTGACAAACCATTCTTCGTCTACTTCGCCCCAGGCGCAACCCACGCGCCGCACCACGTGCCCAAGGAGTGGGCGGACAAGTACAAGGGCAAGTTCGACCAGGGCTGGGACAAGCTGCGCGAGGAGACCATTGTCCGGCAGAAGAAGCTCGGCGTCATTCCTCAAGACACCCAACTCACCGCGCCTAACAAGGAGGTTCCGGCTTGGGACGACATGCCGGAAGAGTTCAAGCCGTTCCTGCGCCGTGAGGCAGAAGTCTACGCGGGGTACATGGAGTACACCGACTACCACGTGGGCAGGATGCTGGACGGGCTGGAGAAGCTAGGCGTTCTCGAAGATACGCTCGTTTATTACATCATCGGAGACAACGGCGCGTCGGCTGAGGGCGGTATCAACGGCTGTTTCAACGAGATGGGCTACTTCAACGGTTTGCAGAGCTTCGAAACACCCGAGTATCTCTCGGCCCGGATCGATAAGCTCGGCGGACCCGAGTCCTACAACCACTACGCGGTAGGCTGGGCGCTCGCCATGAACACCCCGTATCAGTGGACCAAGCAGGTCGCTTCCCACTGGGGCGGTACGCGTAACGCCACCATCGTCTCATGGCCCAAGGGCATCAAGGGCAAGGATGAGATCCGCTCCCAGTTCAGCCATGTCATCGACGTGGCGCCGACTGTCCTCGAGGCGGCGGGCATTCCTCAGCCGTTGTCAGTGGACGGCATTGCCCAAGACCCGATCGAGGGAACCAGCATGTTGTATGCCTTCAACGACGCGAAGGCGGCGGAGCAGCACGAGACCCAGTACTTCGAGATGTTCGGAAACCGCGGCATCTACCACAAAGGCTGGACCGCAGTGACGAAACACCGGTCTCCTTGGGCAGCCTTGGATACAGTCTCACCGGCTTTCGACGATGATGTTTGGGAACTCTACGACACCACCAAGGACTGGAGCCAGTCCAAGGACCTGTCCAAGGAGAATCCTCAGAAACTGCACGAGCTGCAGCGTCTGTGGTTGATCGAGGCCACGCGTTATAAGGTGCTGCCACTGGATGATCGGTTGATGGAGAAGATGAATCCGGATACCGCCGGTCGACCGATCCTGATCAAGGGAATGAACCAAATGTTGTTCGGCGGCATGGGCCGCCTTTCGGAGAACTGCATCCTCAGCATCAAGAACAAGTCGCACTCGGTTACTGCTGAGATCGTGGTGCCGGAGAAGGGCGCCGAAGGCGTCATCATCGCCCAGGGCGCTAACATCGGCGGCTGGAGCCTATACACCAAGGACGGCAAACTCAGGTACTGCTACAACTGGGGCGGGCTCAAGCATTTTATCGTCGGTTCCGAACAGGCCATCCCGGCCGGCGAGCACCAAGTGCGCATGGAGCTAGCCTACGCGGGCGGCGGTTTGGGCAAGGGCGGCAAAGTGACACTCTTCATCGACGGCAAGAAAGCCGGCGAGGGAGAGATCGGCGCCACGCTGGCGAACGTATTCTCTGCCGATGACGGCTGCGATGTCGGTGAGGATACCGGCGCTCCCGTCTCTCCTGAATACGGCCCTCATGGCAACGCCTTCAACGGCGAAATCAAGGGCATACTGCTTTCGATCGCCGATGATCCGGCCAACTCGGACCACATGGTCACGGCGGAGGACGCAATCCGCGTCGCCTTAGCGCGTCAGTAAGCACACTGCGTAACAGGCAGTTCGTACAGGGCTGCCGGTCACAGTTTCACAAATTTACAGGAGAAAAGGACAACATGAAGAACAACGAATCTTCAGCATTGCCGGCGCTGTCATTTGCGGGTGGCACGAAGGCGATGACATTGACTCCGATCGTCGGAACGCCCAAGCGGGAATACGCCGAGGCGTTCATCCCTGGTACGGAGGCAATAGAAGACGGAGAGTTACGCGTGACGGTGCTCGGAAGCGGCAATCCGTGGCCGACCCGTGCCCAAGCCTCGGCCAGCATCCTGGTCGAAATCGGTAACCCCGAGGGCGACATCCTGCTTTTCGACCTGGGAACCGGTTCCTTGGCGAACTACGCGAGTCTGAAGCTGCCGGTGAACCAGCTCAACAAGGTGTTCATCACCCACCTGCACGCCGACCACATGGGCGATATCCTCACGCTCAGCGGTAGCTTTTCGAAGGTGGGGCGAGCCGATGGGCCGATCTACGTGTGGGGACCCAGCGGGACGGAGCCCCGCCTCGGCACAAAGCACTTCTGCGAAGCGATCGAGGAGGCGCTGGCCTGGGACGCCGAAGCCGGAAGAGGCGCCATTAATCCCGAAAGCATGAAGATCGTGGGGTCCGAGTTTGACTTCAGCAAGACACAGGTCGTCTACGAAAAGAACGGCGTGAAGGTTACGTCATTTCCCGTCGTCCACTGCATCAGCGGCGCTGTCGGCTATCGGCTCGACTTCGCTGGTTTGTCGTTTGGCTTCTCTGGCGACGCCCGCCCAAGCTGGCCACTCGTGCGTGCTTGTGAAGGCGTAGACGTGCTAATCCACGAATGCTTCCCGCCAGCTGCGGCGCTCGCGGCCGCGTCAGGACTTTCCATCGAGCGGGCGACGATCGCGCTCAATGCCGCGCATACCTCGCCGAAGGCCGCCGCCAAGGTCTTCAATCTCGTGAAGCCGCGTCTGGCCGGTGTCTGGCACACCCTGCTGTCGCCGCAGGTGGTCGCGATGCTTTTCGCGGAGCTTGGCGAAGTTTACGCCGGTCCAATCATCCAGACCCAGGACCTGACCGTCATCAATATCACCAAGGAGGCCATCGTCTCGCGTCAGTCGAAAGTGCAAGATCAGTTGCCGCCGATCGCGGGACAACAGCGCGCAGACTTTAAGCCCTTCGCGGTGAAGCCTCCCGATTGGTGGGCGGAGGCTCTCATCCCTCTCGACTGAGCAGCAGCCTTTAGCTGTCGGCGTGGCAGTAAGTAGATCGACAATCGATACACGAAGGGTGGCGGCTTCAAATAAGGTTGCCGCCGCTCTGAAGTACTTGGGACAAAACACAACTAGCTAGGTTCTGTAGGAGAATATCAATACTCGTGAAGAAACCTGTAAAAACAATCATTATAGAGCCGCGTTGGCCTGTCGTACTCACAATTCTCGCTGTGGTCTTTTTGCTAGCGGTGTTACCGGGGCGCATCAGACTGTTTTCAACGTGGGCGATTTACGTCATGGGGATTGCGCTCATTACGCCGATAATGGCCGTCCACCTGAGTGGCGCAAAAGCGCGATGGCAGCGCATCGAGAGTGCGGTCCTGTTGTTGTTCATCGCAGTTGGGGAGGTGGTTACTCTCGTGAACCTGGGTCATCTAATCTCCGCAATCACGGGGCGATCGATGGGTCTCAGTGGAATGCAGCTCCTCACTTCAAGCGTAGCGGTCTGGGTGACCAATGTGCTTATGTTCTCACTGCTCTACTGGAACATGGACCGCGGCGGTCCTGAAGCTCGGATGAACAATACAAACTATAAGCCGGATTGGCTTTTCCCCCAAGCGGAGGCTGGCGAGGATGCGCCGCCCAATTGGTGTCCGACGTTCGTCGACTACCTGTTCCTTGGGTATACAACGGCGACGGCGTTCAGCCCTACCGAGGCTCTACCGGCAACGTCACGCGCTAAAATGCTGATGATGATACAAAGCGCGATCTCTCTAGTAACGATCGTGATCGTCGCATCACGCGCGATCAACATTCTTGGCAACTGAGTTTGGCTGCCTTGTCCTCAGACTTCGTAATTCGCGTGAAAGAGGTTGCCATTGCCCCTGTGGGCTTGACTCATTGAGGTCCGTTTAAAGAAGAGCCGGTAGCATCCGTTTCTTCTTTTGCGAGGATTTCCATGATGCCATCTGCGTACTTTCCTTGCCTCAACAGGTCGGCCATTATGCGCATCGGCTTGTCCACGTGCTCAAAAAACATCTTCAGACCTGCACACAAGTAGTTAAGTCCAGGTTCACCATCCGGAGTCTCCAAGATACGGTTCTTCGGGCACTCACCGTGGCAGGTAAATAGGAAATCGCACTCCCGGCAGTATCTCGGCAGACCTACGGACTTAGCTGCGCCGAACTCCCGCTGTTGCTTTGAGGTGACGAGGTCCACCAGCGGGGTCTGCATAATGTTGCCGAGAAGGTGGTTCGGCTCCACATAGTGGTCACAGGAGTAGAGGTCACCGTTGTGCTCTAAGGCAACACCTTCCCCACAGGTTGGCTGCAAGATGCACAACGTTGAACGGTTGCGGATATACGATGCCAGCACTCCATCGAAGAATATCACGTACATCTTCCCCACGTCACGCCGGACCCATTCGTCGAATATCTCGATCAAGAACCTACCATACTGCTCGGACTGGACGGAGCGGTCGGTGACACTCATTCCGTCCTGGTTGCCGGATTCATTGTCCCGCTCGACTACTGGAATAAACTGAAGATAGGGTGCTTTTAGCTCGTCGCGGAAGAACCGGTATACATCCAGCGGGCGCTGACTATTGGCGGCGTTAACGGTACACAGGATGTTGAATTCCACCTTGTGTTTCTGCATCAGCCGCGCCGCCCTAATGACCCTGTCAAAGACGGAATTCCCACCCTTATCCCTGCGGTAAGCGTCATGGAGGTCACGCGGCCCATCCATGCTCAGACCCACAAGGAAACGCTTTTCACTAAGGAACTTACACCACTCACTATCAAGAAGAACCCCGTTTGTTTGGAGCGTATTCTCAACAGTCATGCCCGGCCGCATCGCATCCATTTCGATGTCGACCGCGCGCCTAAAGAAATCGAGTCCCATGAGTGTCGGTTCGCCACCCTGCCAAGCAATCGTTACTTCCGGTACACGGTGTGCTGCGATGGTCTGCCGTATGTAGCTTTCCATGACCTCATCGGACATGTGAAAACGGCTATCAGGGTACAGTTGCTCCTTTTTTAAGAAGAAACAGTATTCGCATTTGAGATTGCATCGTGCCCCTGTGGGCTTGGCCATCACATGGAATGCTCTGGGAATAGACATGTTCAGGTACTCTTCTCTATAAAGATCCGTATTAGTTTCACAGTATTGGCCCTCACGCTGATATATCGTTTACCGTTATCGAGGTCCAGCCTTAGGTAGTACGATGGTGAAAACAGTTCCTGTCGCATCCGTGCTGATGAACTTCACCTGTCCCTTCAGGTATCGTTCGGTCAGCAGTTTAACGCTGTGCGTGCCGATACCGCGGCCTGAGCCGCCCTTTGTACTGAAAGAGCGCTGGAATATCTGCTTCTGCGCATCCACGGGGATGACCGACGAATTCTGCACCTCGAAGACAATGCTGTCGTCATGCTCTTGGGCGCCAACGGTTACAGTCCCGCCCTCAGGCGTGGCTTCTAACGCATTCTTCAATAGGTTACCGAGTACGCGGCGCAGCAGCACTCCGTCAGTCCGCAGCCGCACTCCCGTACTGCCGTTCACCACTATCTCACGCCCGCGAGAGACGCTGTGACTGCGATAGAGGTCCGCCACGAAGGACAGGGTCTCGTCTACGGACACTTCATCCAACCGCAGTTCTAACACACCCTTTTCAGCGGCTAGAAGCTGGCGCTGCGTCTGTATCTCGTCATTAACCTGCTGGACCATCAGCCGAAGCTCGCGTTTGTACTCATCTTCGACCGCCGGGTCATCTTCGATGCTTAACAGTTCGGCAAGAGAGTACAGACCGGTAGTGATATTAAGCACATCGTGGAAAAAAGTTCGTTCAAGCACCCCGCGCCGCTTCTCCGCGCTCACGTCGCGGAGACCCACTATCACGTATTCACCTCCGCTAAGATTGAAGTAGGTGCATTGCACCTCGAGTTCAAGCGCACCGCCATCGCCTGCGCCTGAGGTTGTCATGCGGCACTCGTTGACTGCCGTGTCTTTCGTATCGAGGCACTTCAAGATCGAACTGAGGGCACCGCAGACATCGCATGAGTCACTGGTTCCGCACCCATCAGGCGTCTCCGCGGCGTGAACACAGAGGAATAACTCGCCTGGACGTCGTCCTATCATCAATTCAGGGTTAGTTGCCCCGACAGCCGAGAGGACTCGCGCATTGACTGCCACAATCTGCCGTTCAGGGTTCAATACTAACGCCAGGTCTGGTATCGCTTCCAGTAGTGCCGTAGCCACAACATTGTCGAGAAGCATCCTCCTCGATTTGGCCAAATCCGATGCGCTTGCTCTTCGTGTAAGGTCCATATGGGGCATCATCTTCTCCTCGAAACGCCTGCAACCAGTTGTCCATCTGTTATCAACCGTCAAGCGGGATGGTCTTCAGCGCATCGTTCGTTTCAGATATTATTATTAAGATTTCGGTGTGTTTTGAAGCTCTTTCCGATGCCCTCGAAACGTGGCGATTCGGTTTGTGAAGCCTCTGGCTAACGCGTAGGGCACTCCCATCACAAGCGCTGCCACTATCACTGCCGGGATCAAACGGACGTGCTTAAAAATCAGATATTGGGCAATGCAATCGAGAATCGTGCCCAAAATGATGGGCTTGAGAATGGCTTTTAAGGCAGACATAAGATCGCGGCGTCTGTTCTCCGGATGAAACAGCATATCCATATTAAATGGCGGGAAGCCAGCCTTCGCATCCGCAAGACCATCACGAATGCCTAGAATGATCCCCACTATGGGCTGCAGGATGAACCTAATGCTCATAGGCCCTGTAACACGTGCGATTATACGGTTGATTATAAAGTCCATAATGTCTCCTCGTACTGTGTGCAGATATGTACTTCCCCTGCCGTGGTAGTCCCAGCCAAATTCTGCGGTAACCCCGAACTCTATTGGATTGGTGGGCGTTTGACTTCAGTCCGCTTACTTCTTATTTTTATGATACGTCGAACCCCACCTGATCATACCAGAAAAGCCCTTAGTAGAAGACGCACCGTATCTAATTGCAATTCTGTCAACTCGGAAAACGGCGTCCATTTCATGAAATCTCTAATACTAGATTCCCCATCAATAGCATTAAACAGGCTCTTCTCCGATGAACTGATTGGCATTTGTATTGGCCCGCGGCCAGCAGCCCGGCTGATCCACCGACGCGGTTCACAATCGGATCACTTCGCTTTGATGGCCCGGACTTCTGAGGCGCGCTCATCGACAGGGATCACGGGCAATTCGCCAGGACTCTTGACCGGCAAACGGCGCAAGTGGTCCATGATTGCCTGCCATTCCTTGATCTCGCGGACTTCACCTTTTTCGATAGTAGTGTCAACGCTGTCTTTGTCCATCGTCGTGCCTGGCGGCGGCAACAGGTATCCCGAGCTTTGGCGCGGCGCAGCCAGTGCCTCAACTCTGTCCTTGAGGGGCTGACCATTTTTGTTCTTGGGAACAAGAGCCAGCTTGCCTTGGGAAACCTTGGGAATGTCCACGATAAACTTGCCAAGCATCAGGGGGCACGAGAGACTATACAGTTTCTGGTCTTTTCCTGTCGTGTCGATTGACTTGTATCCGTGGTCGTAGTCACCCAACTCGATACCCGTCACAACGTCGAACGTAGGGCGAGACAGGTCGTACCGAAACTTCATGCCGGAGGCGCAAGGCGAAGTCTCGCCGGGAGAGTCGGGATTGTTCTGGAGAAAGAACTCGAGCAGGGTCTTTAGTTCCTGGCCGGTGAAGTAACCGGTCACCAGAGCGCTGCCAGCCGTCGTATCCACTACACCATAGCCGAGGGGCGCCATGGAGAAGATATCGTAGACTGTTTGCACGCCGGTCTTTCCCCTGGTCAAGCCGGTGCGCATTAGCCCTACGACATGAAATCCGATGTCCGCCTTGGTAGCTTCCCGGAAGGCGTCGGTAACAAGGTTGGCGAGGATCGGACTCACATCGCCGCTGGAGGACCAGTTCGGCAGATCGCGCGGCGCTATTGCCAGCGGTTGGTCAACGTCGTAGCCGCGCGAGGCGAATACAGTCGCTGTGACTTTCTTCTTGAGTTTATCAATCGCATCCGCGACGGTCTTGTCACCGGCGATGCTGTCGTTCACCGGGCAAAGTTTGTAGGATTCGACGTTAAGCTTGCCACGGTTCAGAGTGATCACCAGCTCGCCAAGATTTCTCCCGGAAGACCCAGTCTGGACTACCGGCGTGCGATTGTTCACGATGATGGCTTCTTGCATCTCCGTGTGGCTGTGCGCGCCGATCACTACGTCGATGCCCGGTACTTCCTTGGCCAGGCGCACGTCGTCGCCTTGGGAGTAGTACCCGTCCTTGCCCGTCTGCACGCCGCCATGGCTGAGAGCGATGACCACATCCACCTTCTTGCGCTCGCGGAGAAACCTCACCAGTTCCCTGGCGTCTTCGATGGCGTCACTGAACGTCACTGCACCCTTATTGGCGTAGAAGGCGGCCCCTTTACCGAGGACCCCAAACAGGCCAAAGCGGATGCCGCCGCGCTCGATTACTTTATAGCGGCGTATCAATCCCGCTTTCTCCAAACGCTTTAGATCGGCCAACGTGACGTCGTCCTTTGCGCAGTGGGTGTTCGAAGCAAGCACCGCTGGAATGCGGCCCGCCTTCGCGGCCACAACGATGGACTTGCCCAGGCCTTCAGCCCCGTAGTCAAATTCATGGTTGCCGAAAGTGGTGGCGTCAATTCCCATCATGCCCATGATCTGCAGTTCACCGCCGATCTCGCGTGTGGCGGCGCCGAATGCGGATCCCATACAGTAGTCGCCTGCGTCAAGCACTAGTACAGGTCCCTGATCCTTGCGTGCCCTTTTCCTCAGTGAGATCAAGCTGGCCAAACGCGAATACCCTCCGCAGGTCTTGTCATCATTGAGTGTGAACGGCGTATAGTCCGAAGCCGGGCCCAACCCGATGAAGGCCGAGTGCAAGTCGTTGGTATGCAGGATAGTGAAAGTGATCTTGCCCTGCCGGTCGGCGCCATAAGAGACAGCACTGAAGTATGCCAGCGCGCCAACGAGTACGGCGGCGAGGATGCTTTTAGTTTTCATGGCTTTTCCCTTTCAGCTGGTAATTGGCTGTCTAATCTCTATTGCCCTCCAGACAGGGTTACCTGGAGGGCAATAATAGGGTCTCTCCCTAACCGAGAAAGAATTACCGCGGGGCGACTACGACTACATACGACGTCGAAGTGCCATAGAACCGCGGTTGGTACCACACTGTCCCTGCCTGATAGTAGGTAACTCCGCCCACTATTACTACCGTATAAGTCGGCGGCGGCGCATAGATGACCGAACCAATGGCTGCAACGGTAACCGCCCTGGCGACAGGGTGGTAACCGTAGTGATGATCGACGTCAACATTAACATTGCGGTTGACGTTGACATTGGTATTTCGATTGACGTTGGTGTTGCGGTTGACATTGGTATTACGATTAACATTGGTGTTGCGGTTGACATTGGTATTACGATTAACATTGGTGTTGCGGTTGACATTGGTATTACGATTAACATTGGTGTTGCGGTTGACGGAAGTTTGCGAGCTGGAACGAACGTTCCTTCCTGCAAAAACCGGAACCACAGAGAGCACCAGTGCGATCATCAAGGCTAAGAGAATTCTCATAGTTCGCTTCATTTCATTTCTCCTTATTACTCACGCCATTGTCGAAGACGATCCGTTGAGCGTCGGCTGGCGGATTGAATGTAAAGTCTGCGTCATTGATTGTGGGCGCCATATCCCAGGTGTAAATCGCCTGGAACTGCGGTCTCGCTGAGTCTGTCGTCGTTGTGAGTACAATCTTGCAGGGCAGCGGGGAGTCCCCCTTCTGAATCCAGATCTGCCAGTCGAGCCCATTCTGACGAAAGACGTATTGCTCACACGAATAATCCCCGATTTTGCTCGGACCGATATCCATTGCCACGGTAATGCCTGATTTGCTAGCGGGCGTAGCGCCCCAGCGGAACAGATCGAAGAACGGCATTTCGATTGTGTACTTGCTTTGCAGAGTATCGAGGAGTTTACCGATGGTTGGCGGCGCTTCCACGGTGGCATAGAACTTGACCCGAGGCCCCCAGAGCGTGAACTTTTTGCCGTTGTAGAAGAATTCCCGCTCCTTCCGGTCGCTGGTAACCTTTACCAGTAGACGGTCGGGCTTTCGCGCAAGCAGGGTGGTGGTTTCCGCGAATTGGACTTTGAGGCCATTATCCAGCACTTCCTCCCGCTGGGTCACTGCTTCTACGTGGAGCATATTTAATGTTCGCAGGTAGGCGCCCATCTTATCGAGTGCGGCGATTGCGGCGGGCTCGACAGCGGTGGTCTTGGCGACTTTCTTGCTGGCAGCCTTCTTGACGGCGGTGTGAGCGGGCAACGTGCCCGTAACTATCACGAGGGTGGTCAAAGCGGCCACCACTGCGAGGTTCCTTAGAAAGATTCCCTTCATTGTGTTTTTCCTCTCTTGGTTTGTATTATTACGGCAGCCCAGTTAAGACTGTCCGCGTACTTCAAAATCGAATTATATCACTTTCGCAAAATCACTGGGATTCCTGGTCTTGCACAAAGCAGCGCTCCTCATTCGACTAATAAATCCCTGATGCGCTAGTTCAGTTCCCCATCATCTTGTAACCCGAGTTCTCCACAGTGACCTGAACCTCTTTAGCCGGAGCGTTGAGCGTGATGGTGTTGACATAACTCGTGCCGTCGGCCAACTGCGCATACTTCACGGCGAGACTCACTGCGTCCTTTACATCCTCCAGATAGGAATTCACCGTCAGGCCGAGCAGAAGGTTGCTGGTCATATCAATCTCCACGCCCAGCACATCGCCGGGCTTGAAATAGTCGCGGAAGTTCAGGCGCACGCGCTTGCCCGGTTGCAGTATATCCATCGAGACTTTGCCGGCGTCCTTGGCCGCTTGAATGAGGGTTGGGTTCGGCGGCACGTAACTCTTCACCAACTCAACGGCCTTCTGCATGTAATCAGTCAACTCCGCTTTTTTATTCTCGATGATCTTGCCGCGGAGGCCACGCTTCTTCTCTGTGGGCGGTGAGGTATCCAACGAGATTTTCGTGACGCCGCCTTCCGCTCCGTAATAACAGCGGTTGAGCTTGCGTGATTTCTCCTCGCCCTTGAGACTGACGACGGTAGTTTCGATCCACTCGTATTGCTTCAGCACGGCTTGGCTAACGGCCATGGAAGCCTTCAGCGCTGTGACCCGTTCGGCGACCGTTTGTTGCGCAATAGCAGGGTTACCCAACAGGAATGACAGCGCGCTCAGCGCCAAGAGTGCTTTCGTTTTCATAAAAATAATCCCCATGACTTTCTCCTTGAATTCCTCTTACAACGTATTTGTGTGAAAATCCTCTTTTTTTTTAGCTTCTATTTCTACTCTTAGCTGTTACTTAATCCCCGCAACAAGATAGTCCCATGACGGGTTGCCGGTGATGCAGGGATGGATCACAGCGCCCATCCCTGTTGATCGCCGCAGAACGGATTACCGGTCCCTGTGGCCTCCGCTTCCGTCGAGTGTATACAACGCTTTATTGGAGCGCCATCGCGACACGAAATCGTTCTGCGCCGGTGAGGAAGTGATCGGCGTCCAGCGCGTCCTTATCTACATCGAGCTCGACCCAATTGACTTCTCCGTTGAACGCGTTGCCGCGCGGACCATAGTCCGGCGACACGGGCGAACCGGCCTCCACACCTACGTCAACCGTCTCGTCCGCAGAAAAGCAGAAGGGTTGAGTCATTTCGACGCGGCCTTCGCCGATCTTCCGGCCGTCCGCGTAGAGCGACACTGTGCCGCCCTTGCCCAAACCGCCGCCGTCATAGGCGAACTCCATTCTAACCTGATGTTTGCCAACCGGGATCGCTTCCTTGCTCTCGACGTAATAGTAGTTGAACCCAAAGAAGTTGTAGCAGTACTTGAGCTTTCCACCCTTGGCATAAAGACTGAACCCCCCGGTAAGGCCGCCCAAGGCAAAGATGACGCCCTCCGCCCCGATTTCCGGAACGACCACTTCAGCCGTAAGAGCGTAGGACTTATTCATGAGGCCGACGACCGAGTGCGGAGACAGGCCTTTCATCCCGCCGAAGAGCAACTGCCGGTTGCCGCGGATCAGCTGCGGCCGCCCGGCGAGATCTGGGTTGCAGCGTTCCACCATACGGTCGTCGAGTGGCACCACGTTATACTTGACCGCCTCGATCAGCCACAGGCGCTGCAGTTCGTGCAGCTTGTCGGGCATCTCCTTCGCCAGATCGCGGGACTGGGTCCAATCGGTATTCGTGTCGTACAGCTCCCAGATGTCGTCGTCGAAGGGAACGGTCTTGATCGCACCGGTGGTCCACGGCGTGCGATGCTTAGTGACAGCCGTCCATCCCTTGTGATAGATGCCTCGGTTGCCGATGATCTCAAAATACTGCGTTTCGTGCCGTTCAGCGGCTTGGCCGTCGGCGAACGAGTAGAGCATGCTCACGCCTTCGTAGGGCTTTTGCTGGATGCCGTTAACGAAGTCCGGCTCCGGCAGGCCCGCCACTTCTAGAACCGTTGGCGCGATGTCGATCACGTGGCTGAACTGACTGCGGATTTCGCCTTTGGCATTGATGCCTTTCGGCCAGTGGACAATCGTGCCGTTGCGGGTGCCGCCCCAGTGGCTGGCGATCTGCTTGGTCCACTGGTAAGGAGTGTCCATGGCGTGCGCCCAGCCCACCGCATAGTGATTGTAGGCTTGCGGGCCGCCGAACTTGTCCATGTTATTTATCAGGCTCTCTGGAGTCTCCAGAAATCCGAATCCATTGAGAGGCACGTACTCGTTGAAAGTGCCCTGGTGCGTCCCTTCCGCCGAAGCGCCGTTGTCGCCAAGGATGTAGTAGATGAGGGTGTCATCAAGGATCTCCAGGCCCGCCAAGGTGTCGATCAAGCGCCCGACATGGTGATCGGTATGCTCCAGAAAACCGGCATAGATTTCCATTTGCCGCGCCAGAACGGGTTTCATCTTCGGGTCAATGGTGTCCCATGCCGGCATCTCCGGGTGACGCTTGGTCAAATTGCAGTCAGGAGGGATCACTCCGAGCTTCTTCTGCCGGGCGAATGTCTCTTCCCTCAGCTTGTCCCAGCCCTGATCGAACTTACCCTTGTACTTGTCCGACCATTCCTGCGGGACGTGGTGGGGCGCATGCGTCGCGCCGGGCGCGAAGTACATGAAGAACGGCTTATCGGGCATGAGCGACTTCTGCCGCTGAACCCAACGAATGGCCTTGTCGGCCAGGTCTTCCGTCAGGTGATATCCCTCCTCAGGGGTCTTATCCAACTCGACAGGTGTGGTGCCCTCATACAGCGAGGGGTAGTACTGGTTAGTTTCGGCACAGATGAAGCCGTAAAAGTACTCGAAGCCACTGCCGGTCGGCCAGGCGTTATATGGACCCGCAGGGCTGGTCTCCCAACAAGGCACTTCGTGGCACTTGCCGAACTGGGCTGTCCCGTATCCGTTCAGTTTGAGCGTCTCAGCCAAAGGGGCGCAGGCCTTGGGTCGGATCGAGCAGTTGCCGGGTGCCGATGTAGCCATTTCAGTAATGCCGCCCATGCCGACCGTGTGGTGGTTGCGCCCAGTTAGCAGGGCCTGCCGAGTCGGCGAACACAGTGCTGTGGTATGAAAGCGGTTGTACTTGAGACCGTTCGCCGCGAGGCGTTCCGCCGTCGGCGTGTGACACGGGCCGCCGAATGCACTTGAGGCACCGAATCCTACATCGTCGATCAGGACGACGAGAATATTGGGGGCGCCTTTTGGCGGACGTAGCGGCTCGATAGGGGGATACTTGGTATCAGGATCCTTCGCGTCATACGTGGTCAATCCCACGTGCTGCCTATCAGGAATAGGCAGAACTGATCTTTGAATCTTGTCGTGTGTACTCATGATCTTCTCCTATCATTTTCTGTGTGGTTCTATATTCAATGCTGGACAATGCTGGAACTCATTTTAACGCCTGAAAAATTAACGCCTGAAAAACTTTTTCCGTATGCCTGACTACTGTGGCGGGGCTTCAATTACTAATTCAAGCTAGCACCAAGAACCTTTAGCGAGCCGGTCCTTATGCTATGCGATCATCGGCAAAGCCCACGAATAGTTCTAAATCGCCCGCTGGTGAACCAGTTCATCCCGCAACGTCTGCGAGGTCTCCTTCGTGGGTCCAATACTCAGCCAC
>CAZOZF010000051.1:0-1770 GCA_964584205.1 uncultured Verrucomicrobiota bacterium | reverse complement strand
CAGTAAATTTCATGCCCACCTATTTGGCTTTCTTCCTACTCCAATCGGGTTCAAGGGGGTCAATGTATCTACGAACTTCGCCGTACCAAGCGGGCTTGTACCTGACTATAGTCCTTCGCTCCAACTCGGTGCACCTGGACCGTCACATAACGAACTACAGCAAATGCAGGGATGGACAACATGACCCATCCCTGCTGATCATCGCAGAACGGATTACCGGCGCCCACGGCCTCGGCTACCGCCTCCAGATTGCCGTTGTCTGCTCTGGAATTGCTGGGCCTGTTGATTGCCTCTTTGTCTGTTCTGGGCCTCTTGGTTCAGTCCCTGGAATTGGCTGCTGTTAGGTAAATTGGATGGCGAGTTCCAACTGCCGTTACCATATTGCTGCCACCCAGAACCGGTGTTCTTATAGACATTGCCGTCTTTACCGGCGTACATGTTACCGCTTCCAGTCTTGACGACCGCGCCACTTCCATTGTTTCCGCTCCCTGCAACCATAGCGCCGCCGCCTGAAGTCCGTGCTGCCCCATAAGTGCCCTGGCCCGTTGTGACGTGCCCGGCAGCGATAGCCTGGTCGCCCCGAACGGCTACCGAGGAACCCCACTGTGCATACGGAGTGGAACCCTGTCTGGTTGCGGCTGCGGTACCTGTATAGGGATTGTAAGCCCTTCCTACGCTCGCACTGCCATAGGGTCCATACGCTGTAACGCTCCGGGCATAGGTGCCGTTATAATTATTATAGGCCGCGTGCACGCCATACGGAGTGACATAAGGATAGTATACGGGATAGCCGTATGGAGGGTAGTAGTAGTACGGCGGGTAATAGTAACCGCTGCCGTAAACTAAAACAGTGCCTTCCTCCTCGCCAACAATATAGGCTCCCGTGTACCCCGACGTGTAGCTAGACTCCACGTTGCCGCTGTCGGTTGTAGTCTGCGTTACGTAGGTAACGTTGTATACAGGCGAACTCGACGGAATCGTGTAAATCTCTTTGGGTATCGAACTCGCGGTTGTCCATGGTCCTTGCGGGTTAGGAGACACAAACCACACTGCCTGAAGGCAAAGGTAGTAAAGATCGCCAACCTTGATGACCTTGTCCGTGGTATTCACGGCGTAGGAAAGTGACGTTCCTTCAATCGGTTTGAATTCGGGTGTGCCGCTGTAGGTAACGGCGGCCAGTGCCGCTGCCGCGACAGGATCGACCTCAATCTTGGCCGGAATCTGCGCGATCATGACAGCATCCTGTGCTTCAGGAGTTCCCGGGACGGAGACTAGCACTCGATACGCAGGACTTGTAAAGGGGATATTTGCAAAATCAGCAGGCAGGCTAGTGGTCGCGTAACTCCACGGTCCCTGCAAGCGGCTTGACCGGAACCAGCGCCCCGCAGTAAGGTAATAATAATCTCTTGTCGGTTGATAAATAAATACGTCACTGTCAGTATTAGTGGCGTATTCAAGTCGAGTATTCGGAATGGGGGAAAAGTCCGGATCGCCTTTGAACAATATAAGCTCAGCCGGCTCGTTGCTGTAGAAAATAGCGGGCGGTGTACCTTTGGAGGCCGGTGGTGGAAGCGCACTCGACAGGTTTGCCCACTGCGGATCATTGGGTAAATCGTACAGTTCACGAGGCACGGTAGAAGTCTTTGACCAAGGGGCCTCCAATGCACTCGCAGACATCCACTGCTTTCCGTTGAACAGATAGTACTTGGATTTGGACTTGTCGAAAAACACAGGCAAGTTCGAGTTCACCACGAATGACAGACTGGTACT
>CAZOZF010000050.1:0-17570 GCA_964584205.1 uncultured Verrucomicrobiota bacterium | reverse complement strand
GCAGATGTGGATAGAGACCAATGAAAAAACACCCGGGATACCCGGAAGGACCGAATGAATAAAAAATTCTGAAAAAGCCATTGGTACAAGGTAGGGCGAGGCGTCCCTGCCGAGCCGGAGCAAGTCGAAGCCCCCATGAAGAGCCCAGAAAGAACTGTGTCTTTTTATGAGGAATGAATGGTTCTTCCGGAATTAGCGTGGGATTTCCTATTGAGGAATAGTCGCTCAATGACAGCCGGGAGGGATCGACTAAGTGGGGCGGTTAAGGGTATCCGAGTAAGAGTGTCGATTAAGAGTAGGTCGGTTAAGCGGGTCGATTAAGGGTTGGAAGGGACTGGCAGTGCCTGCTACACTTAAACGCACTCTTAACCGCAACACTTACTCGGATACGCTTAAACGACCGACTTCATCGGGTCAACAGAGGGCAGATGTGGATAGAGACCAATGAAAAAACACCCGGGATACCCGGAAGGACCGAATGAATAAAAAATTCTGAAAAAGCCATTGGTACAAGGTAGGGCGAGGCGTCCCTGCCGAGCCGGAGCAAGTCGAAGCCCCCATGAAGAGCCCAGAAAGAACTGTGTCTTTTTGGGCTCATTTTGGGGGCATCATTTGCTCCGGCTCACCGGGGACGGTTCGCCCTACCTGTCCAAAGTCAGTATTTTTCACTCTACCTGTCCAAAGTCAGTATTTTTCACTTAGCTTGATAGCTGAGAGACGGCGGCCTCGCCGTCCGCTGGGAGTTTTGCAAGTGGCTCAAGATTATGCGAATTTCCCTTCAGCCTTCAGTCTTCAGCCTTCAGTCTTCAGCCTTCAGTCTTCAGCCTTCAGCCTTCAGCCTTCAGTCTTCAGCCTACTTATGCCCCTTGGATTCCTGCGGGGAGCCTGATAGGATTCGTCAAAAGAGGAGGCTCCATGACTGAACTGGATAAACTTCGGATTCGTGATTTGAGGGTGCGGTGCCGGGTTGGGGTGACGGCTGAGGAGCGGCGCCTGCCCCAGGATGTGGTGATCACGGTCACGATGCATGTCGACCTCCATAAGGCCTGTCGTAGCGATGCCTTGCGCGATACGGTCGATTACAAGGCGGTGAAGAAGGCGGTTCTGGCGGAGTGTGAAAAGAAGTCCTTCCGGCTGATTGAGCGGATGGCCCAGCGGGTGGCCGAACTGGCTCTGGTCGATTCCCGCGTCCGGCAGGTCGATGTGGTGATTCAAAAGCAGGGGGCGCTCCGGTTTGCCCGCTGCAGCGAAGTGGAGATCAGTAGGGGACAGAATCCAGAAGTCAGGAGTCAGGAGTCAGGATGAATAAGAAACGGGTTGCGACGCTGGTGCGGGAATTGCTCAAGGAAATCGGGGAGGATCCGGCGCGGGAGGGATTGCTCAAGACGCCCGAGCGGGTGGCCGAGGCGTATGCCTTCCTGACCTCGGGATATCGGACCTCTGCGCGGCGTGTGATCAACAACGCGCTGTTTAATGCCGAGGCCAACAACATGGTGTTGCTGAAGAATGTGGAGGTGTACAGCCTGTGTGAGCACCACATGCTTCCGTTTTTCGGATCCTGCCACATCGGCTATATTCCCCGGAAAAAAGTGCTGGGCGTGAGCAAGCTGGCCCGGATTGTGGATTGTTATTCCCGGCGGCTTCAGATCCAGGAGCGGTTGACCGCCCAGATTGCGCACGACATCATGGAGGCCATCAATCCCGAAGGCGTGGGGGTGATTATGGAATGCCGCCACCTGTGCATGATCATGCGGGGTGTCGAGAAGCAGGATTCCGTCATGGTCACCTCCTCGGTCCTCGGCAGCTTCCACAACGACGCCTCGACCCGCACCGAATTCCTCAGCCTGGTCGGGAAATAAGTCTCCGCCGCCGCCCTGGGTGCGATTTCACTTCGTTGCATCGCACCGAGAATTCAGAATCCAGAATTCAGAATCCAGAATGGAAACCCAATGCCTTACGCAAATAAGTGCTTTCTAAAGTGGTGTCATAGAAAATGGCTCTTCCGGGAATAGTGTGGGATATTCTATTGAGAGATCTGCGATGCGCTTGTTCTATTCCCTCTCCCCTTGAGGGCTGAGGAGTAGAATTCCAGGCGAATGAGGTGCTATTATTCACCAAAGACCAATCGACCCCATCGCTTCACTCTTGCCTCTTGGGCGCAAATCGGACACTCTATAGGGCTTATGAATACGAAGCGCAGTCGGTTGTATGTCGTCATGGGTCCCTTGCTGGGCATCCTGGCGCTGGTTCTTTACGTAATGACGCTCAGTCGCGGAGCCTATCCCGGCGAGTCGGCCAATTTAATGGTGAATGAACTGGGATTGAATCCGCTTGGTTACTCGGGGCATCTGCTCTGGAGTTGGGTGATCAACCTGGTTGCCGGATTGCCCCTAGGCCCCGTTTCCACCCGCCTGAATGTCCTGAGCGCGGTGTGCGCGGCAGGGGCGATCGGGTTATTCTTTCGGATCCTGGCCGACTCCGTGTGGGCGGTGATCCCGGTCACCGACTTGAATGTCCGCGCCGCAAATCGCGCGTCTCTCCTCGCGGGGGTGGTTGGAAGCGTGGCGTTGATGGGGGCGATCCCTTTCTGGTATGCGGCGAACCGGTTTCATCCGGCCTCGTTTGACCTGTTGCTTCTATTCATCCTGGCGAAACTCCTGATGACCTTTATCCGGCGGGCTCCGGTCTGGGTGGGCCTTGTTTTCGCCTTTTTCTACGGGGCGGTTGCGGTTGATTTTGCCACCCTGGTCATTTTCGGTCCGCTGGTTCTGATAGGGCTTCTCTACGCCCTGTGGATCAATGGCGATTTGCGCTGGGGCCGCGTGCTTCCCCTGGCGGGATGTCTTCTTGCCGGAATGCTGTTCTATGTGCCCGCCGCGTGGCATTTGCAGGGGTCCGAGACCTTCCAGTTGAGTCAGGGGGGTGGCTTCTGGCCGGCACTTCTCTTTGTCCTGAAAGGACAATACCAGCTCATTGCCAAAAGTCTTCCCCAGGTGGGCTGGCTTCTGGTCATCATTGCGGGCATTGTTCCGTGGCTTGCCGTCCTGGTGGTCGGGCGGCGCGGATTGAATGAGGAGAAGGACTGGGGGCTCTACATTCTTCACCTGATCCTGACCTGTGTGGTGGTGGCGGTAGTGTTCAACGTTCCCTTTTCTCCCTGGCGCATCCTGGGACCCTGGCGGCTGTTGGTGACCCCCTACGCGCTGCTGGCCTTTACGCTCGGGTACTTGACGGCCTATTGGTCGCTGATTTCCCGGCTGTCGTTTCAGAACGCCGATGAGGATGAGACACGGAAACTCTGGTGGCGTGAGTACGGCGGCCTGTTTCCGGCGGGTCTGTTGCTGGTGGCCACGATCGCCGCGGGCGTGTTGAATTTCCCGGTGGCGGATGCGCGCCCGGCGGGCGTGGTGAATGCCTATGCCCGTTCCGTGGTGAAGGCCGCAGCAGGGCGCGAGTGGCTGGTGACGGACGGGGTCATGGACAACAATTTCAAAATTGCCGCCCATGAAACCGGATCGGCGCTGCGCTTTTTCAACCTTCAGATGGGGAATAATCTTCTTTACATGAAGAGTCTGGCGAAGTCGTTTGACGATGTCCGGCTGAAATCCCTGGCCGAGGTGGATGGGCTTGCGTTCATGCGGCAATGGGTGGAGACGGATCCCCGGTTTTCCGAAAAAGTGGTTTTCCTGAGTTTTCCTGATCTGTGGCTGGCGGCCGGGATGCAGCCGATTCCCGACCGGATGATGTTTTCCGGGGTGCGGGCCCTTTCCGAGGTGGAGCCCGGAGCGCTGTGGGCCCGGCACCAGGAGTATTGGACGACCCCGTTCATTGCGGGTCTGAGCCGGCTTCACAAAACGGATCCCATGCTCTCCCCGACGGCAGGCGCGGTGATCCGGCACCTGAGCATGGTGGCCAACAATCTGGGCGTGGTGCTGGAGGATGCCGGGTGGCGGAAACAGGCGTATGAGGCGTATCTCAAAGCCCGCGAATTGGACCCGAACAATATCAGCGCGATGTTGAACCAGTTGACCCTGGTGGAGCGCGGGTATGCCACACCGGATGCGGAGAAGATCAAGGGCGACTTCAAGGAGTTCACCAAGACGCTCAAGCAGAAACTTCAAATCTGGCAGTTGTCGCGTGTCTACGGATATGTCCGGATGCCCGAGGCGTATGCCAATCTCGGCATGACCTGGGCGTTTTCGGGGCAGCCGGGCATGGCGGTGGCGGGGTACAAGCGGGCTATTGAACTGGCGCCGGACCGCAAGGATCAATTGAGCCAGGGTCTGGCCATGGCCTATCTGGCCCAGGATCAGCAGGCGGGCGAAGAACTTCTCCGCCAATTGCTCGAGAAGGATCCCAAGAATGCGTCACTCCTGCTGTCGCTGGCGCGGCTTGACGCACGGAAGAGCCGCTTTACCGAGGCGGCGGCGTTGCTCGAACGGGCCCAGCAGGCGGGTGTCCCGAAGGACCGGATCGCCATGGAATACGCCGTGATGCACCTGGCGGCCGGGGAGTCAGGGAAGGCCCGCGTGGTGTTGCAGGAACTGGTGGATGTGAAGCCCGACATGACGCCCGCCTGGGCGATGCTGGCGGCGGTGATGATGCAGCAGAACGACGCCAAGGGGGTGGAGGACTGTGAGCGGAAATTGAAGCGGGCGAAAAACCAGGATTTCATCACCACCGTGGTACTGGGTCAGATTGCCCTCAGTCGAGCCCAGTATGGGGAGGCCCGGACTTACATTGAACAGGCGCTCGGAATGCGCCCCAATACGCTGATCCTGCTGGAATTGCTTTTGCGACTGGATGTGCAGGAAGGCCGCCGGGATTTGGCGGAAGGCCATATCAGGAACCTGTTGCTGCAGGATCCGGGGCATGCCTTTGCAAACCAGGTTCTGGCCTCCATGCAGTTGGACCGGAAGGAATATGCCAAGGCCGAAAATTCCCTCCGGAAAAGCCTGGAACGCCGGAAAGATCCCATGGTGATGAACGACCTGGCCTGGACGCTCCAGGAAAAGGGCGAATTGGACGAGGCCGAGGCCCTGGTCCGGGAGGCGCTGAAGGCCAATGAAAAAGTCGGCACCGTATGGGATACGCTGGGCATGATTCTGTTCAAGCGCGGCAAACTGCCGGAGGCCGGGGAGGCCCTTCAGAAATCCTTGTCCCTTTCCCCCGATAACCCCGCAGTTCAGCTTCATCTGGCCCAGTGGCATGAGAAAAAGGGGGATATGAAAAAGGCGGCGGAATTGGCGGGGAATTTGCTGGCGCATCCGATCGGCTTGAGTCAGGCAGACCAGGAATTGTTGCGCCGGATAAGTCGTGCGGGGAGTGGGCAGTAAACGGAGGAGAGAAAACGGTGATGAATTATTCGGACGCAAAAAACGTTTTGGAGAAGCACGGGCAGGGGCATGTTCTGAAGTTCTGGGATACGCTGGATGCCGTGCAGCAGGCGGGCTTGTTAAGCCAGATCGAAGCGTTGGATTTCAAGACCATTACGGCGATCCAAGCCTTGTTGAAGGCCGGCGGGGAGCCGGCGGCTCATGCGGGCGCGATGAAACCGGCTCCGGTGGTGTCGCTTCAGGCGTCCGGGACTTCCGTGCCGCGCGCCCTGGGCGAAGCCGCTTTGAAAGCAGGGCAGGTGGGGGTGATCCTGGTGGCGGGCGGGCAGGGAACCCGGCTGGGCTATGACGGGCCCAAGGGGACCTACCGGCTGGCGCCGATCACGCACGCCTCGTTGTTTGAAATCCACGCCCGGAAAATCCTGGCCCTTGAACGCCAGTTCCAGGCTGCGATTCCGTTCTATATCATGACGAGCGAGGGGAATGACGCCGATACCCGGAAATTCTTCGCCGAGAACACGTGTTTCGGATTGAATCCGGAGCGGGTGAAGTTTTTTGTCCAGGGAACGCTTCCTGCCTTTCAGCCGGATGGCCGGATGATTCTGGAGTCGCCCGGAAAACTTTTTGCCGCCCCGGACGGGCATGGGGGAATTCTCTCGGCACTGGGTCGGCGCGGGATGCTGGCGGACATGACGGCGCGCGGCCTGACGACGCTTTACTTTTTCCAGGTGGATAATCCGCTGGTGGATATCGCCGATCCCGTTTTTCTGGGGGTGCATCTGCAGCGGCGGGCCGACATGGCCGTCAAGGTGTGCGCCAAATGCAGTCCCGACGAGGGACTGGGGGTCACCGTGGTGCGCGACGGGCGGACTTCCGTGGTCGAGTACACCGAGTTGACTCCCGAGCAGAAGAACGAACGCCTTCCGGATGGTGAATTGTTCTTCAAGTTCGGCAGCGTGGCCATTCATATTTTTTCGCTGGAATTCCTGATCCGCGAATTGTCGGCAGGACTTCCCCTCCATCAGGCCCACAAGAAGGTGCCGACTTGCGACGACCTGGGGAAGACGGTGAAGCCGGACAAGCCTAATGCCTACAAGTTCGAGAAGTTTATTTTTGATGCACTTCCCGATGCGAAAGAGTCCCTGATCCTCGAGTTTGCGCGGGAAGACGAGTTTGCGCCGGTGAAAAATGCCGAGGGCAATGATTCGCCGGCGACCTCCCGGGCGGCCATGATGGAGAAATTCGCCCGTTGGCTGGCGGCCTGCGGGGTGAAGGTGCCGCGTGATTCCGCAGGGCGGTTGACGGTGAAGATCGAAATTGACCCGGTGTATGCCCACGATGCCGCCAGTCTGGCGGCGCGGTTGCCCAAGGGGTTTCAGGCGACCGGTGATGTGCTTCTGAAAGGATAAGTCCGACTCCCATGATGTTTCCCGTTGTAGTCATTATCCTGGCCATGATCCTGGCGGGCGGCGTGATGTGGGTCGGGCAGGCCTATCGCATGCTCTCCTTTGCCCGGATTCAGCGGGATGAGGCCTGGCTGGAACTCAGGACGGCGCTTCAGGAATGCCGGGATATGATTCCCTACATTGTGGCGGCCGTGCCGGCTCATATTTCGCCGGCTCTGGATGTGCTGGGAAATGCCTGCGACCTGGCCGCCAATGTGGAGGGGGTGCGGGAATGTTCCCAGGCCGAAAGCCGCCTGAAAGCCGCCATTACCCGCCTGTTTGAACAGCTGGATACGGATGCGCCGATTGAAACCCTGGACATGATTTCGCCTTTGCGCGACCGGATCAAGGATCAGGCCATGCGGGTGGAGGTGCTGAAAGAGTCCTACAACCGGATGGCTTCGGTCTATAACGCCCTGCTGAAAAAAGGGGCGGGGCGGATCCTGGTGTCCGTGGGAATGGCGCGCCCCGTGGAGTTGTTCTAACATGAGCGGATGGGATTATTCCGAGGGTACCCTGCCGTGGACGAAAACCTGTTTCGTCTGCGGACAGGATAACCCGAAGGGCCTGAAGTTGAGATCCCGCGTGGAGGGCGACCGAATCGTGCTGGCCCATGTCACCCGGGACTCCGAACTCGGGTACCGGCATCTGGTGCATGGCGGAATTTCGATGACGCTGCTGGATGAGGTCATGACCTGGGCCGCCATCCTGACCTTCCGGCAGGCCTGCGTTGCGGCTGAGTTGACCGTGCGGCTGAAGCAGCCCGTGACGGTCGGCCAGGCAATCCGGGTGGAGGGTTGGGTTACTGGCGGGAAGTCCCGGATCACCCTGACGGAGGGCCGGGTTCTGGATGACCGGCAAACGGTGTTGGCGACGGCAATCGGAAAATACATTCCGATGTCGTCCGGCGGATTGCACCTGTGCGTCAAGGATTTCGTGGAGAGTCCGGAAGCCCTGTCGCTTCCCTTCCTGCAGGAGAAAGGAATTGCTGAAAAAACATGAAAGTCGCACTGATAACAGGGTTTGTTGTTCTGGCAGTGGGGGCCGTGGCAGATTCCGGGACGAATGCCCCGGTGTCAACCAACGCGATTCCGGTGCTGAGCAATGCGGCTCCCGGGATCGTGGTTGCGCCCCCGGTTGTGGTAACCCCGCCTGTCCCCGCGCCGGATCCGATGGTAGGTAAGGCGCTGATGGCGCTGGGTGCGGTATTGCAATCGTCCAAACACTTCCGGTGCCAGGTCACCTTCCTGATCAATAGCGAGATGGAGGGGATGAAGCAGGAGATTTCCGCGTCCTATGCCCTGGCGGTGGAACGACCGAACCGGCTGGCGCTCCGGTTCCTCAAGGGAATGACCGGAAACACGGTGGTGTGTGACGGAAAAAAAATGATCACCTATGCTGCCGCCCTGAACCGGTACGAGGAGAAAGAGGCGCCCCGGTCCTTCGAGCAGTTCACCCAGGGATTGGGTCCCATGTCCGGAAACATCCTGTTTGTGGATAATCTGCTCCGGGATGATATCTATGCAGCCATCATGGATGGGGTTATCAAGGCGAGGTATGCGGGTAAGGTCATGATGGACGGGCAGGAGTGCGACCATTTGAAATTCGAACAGGATCAGTTCGACTGGGAACTGTGGGTCACCTCAGGACTGAAGCCCGTGGTCGTCCAGGTCGTGTACGACATGGCGAAAAGTTTCACGGTTCCGGGCGGAGAGCCGGTTCCCGCCAAGGGGATGAAGATGACGGTGCTCAACCGGTTTTCGGATTGGGTGATGGAGGGCGTCCTCCCCTCCGATACTTTTGAATTCAAGCCACCCGCGGGCGCCCATAAGGCCGAGTCCCTGTTTGAGGGTGAGGAGGAGGAGCCGCCCGGGCGGGCAGTGCCGGTGGATCCGGGTATGGATGTGAAGACCAACGCAAATTGAATCACTCGAGTTTTAATGAGAAAATTTTCCTAATCGTAATCCTAATCGTAATCGTAATCTTTTCCGGACTGTTTGGTATTGGGCTGAAGAAAAAAGGATTACGATTACGATTATGATTACGATTAAGATAAAGACGAGATGGAGAGCCGTGTTATGACAGCAGAGACTGGAAATGAATACGTCGAGCAGCGCCGGGCAAATATGAAGGCCCTGGTGGAAAAGGGATATCCGTCCTTTGGCGGGGCCTTCAAGCGATCCGGCCGGCTGGCGGAGATTCGCTCTGCGTTTGAGGAAAACAAAGCGGTTTCCGCGGCGGGTCGTCTGACCACCACTCGTGATATGGGAAAAAGCATTTTTGCCGATTTGCGGGACGGCTCCGACCGGTTCCAGATCTATGCCCAGAAAAGCAGTCTCGGGGACGCCGCCTTCGAGGCCTTCAAGCTTCTGGATCTCGGGGATCATGTTGGCGTCGAAGGCACGCTGTTCACCACCCGGACCGGCGAACAAACCCTCAAGATCGAGCGATGGACTTTGTTGTCCAAGGCGCTTCTTCCGCTACCGGAGAAATGGCATGGCCTGAAGGATACCGACCAGCGTTATCGCCAGCGGTACCTGGACCTGATTTCCAATCCGGGCGTGCGCGAGGTGTTCAATAAGCGCATCCAGGCGGTGCGCGAAATCCGGAATTACCTGGTGGAGCGCCAGTTCCAGGAAGTCGAAACACCCATGATGCAGTCCCAGCCCGGCGGGGCGACGGCGCGGCCGTTTGTGACGCACTATGAAGCGTTGAATTCCCGGATGTATTTGCGGATTGCCCCGGAATTGTATCTCAAGCGCCTGCTGGTCGGGGGATTCGACAGGGTGTTCGAGCTAAACCGGAATTTCCGGAACGAGGGGCTTTCCCGCACCCACAATCCCGAGTTTACCATGATGGAAGTGTATGAGGCCTATTCCGACCGGCGCGGGATGCAGGAGCTGGTCGAGGGGCTCATTACCCATGTGGCGCAGGGTGTGATGGGAACCCTGAAGGTCGGCACTCCCGAGGCGCCCATCGACCTCACGTCACCCTGGCGCGAGGTGACCTATCGTGAGCTCGTTCTCGAGCGGATGGGCGCGGACTGGTTCTCTCTTGAAAAGGACGTGATGCGGGCCAAGGCGGAAGCGGCCGGGCTTCATGGGGATCCGGCCTGGAGCCGGGACGAAATCACCCATGAGATTTATTCCAAGCTGATCGAGAAGACACTCCAGAATCCGACGTTTGTCACGCGCCTTCCCGCTGAGCTGGTTCCGCTGGCTAAACGGTGCGAGGATGATTCCACGGTGGTGGATGTGTTCGAGTTGGTGATTGGCGGCAAGGAAATTGCCCCCGGCTACTCCGAGTTGAATGATCCCCTGGAACAGCGGAAGCGTCTTGAGGAACAGGTCGCCCTGGCGGCCCCGGGCCGGGCCTCCGAGGAAGCCCAGAAGGTGGATGAGGATTTTCTCGCCGCCCTGGAACACGGCATGCCCCCGGCAGGCGGTATGGGAATCGGCATCGACCGCCTGATCATGACCCTCACCGGAAGCGAGGCGATCCGCGATGTCATCCTCTTCCCCCAACTCAAACCCCGAGACCTGACCCCTGAACCCCTTAACCCCTTAACCCCTTAACCCCTTTCCTCATGCTCCCCTTCTCCCTATTCCTCGCCCTGAAGTACCTGAAGCCGAAGCGGACCTATTTCTCCGTGGTGACCATCATTTCGGTGCTGGGGGTTCTGCTGGGGGTTTCGGTGCTCATCATCGTGCTTTCCGTGATGACGGGGTTTGATGACATGTGGCGGGAAAAAATCCTGGGATTCAATGCGCATCTGACCGTGAGCAGTCCGGGCGGGGTGGCGGATGAGGGCGTGGTCATGACTCGGCTATCCCGTATCAAGGGGGTGACCGGGGTGGCGCCTTCCACCGAAGGCCAGGTCGTGCTTCAGTGCGGCGAGCGCATGTTCACTCCGATGCTGCGGGGGATTGACCCGATCCGGGAACCGAAGGTCAGCCAGATTCCCGCCAGTGTCAAGCAGGGCGTCTTCAGTGTAAAAGGGCGCGATATGGTGATCGGCGTGGATCTTTCCCGGCGGTTAAACGTGGGGGTGGGGGATAAACTGCTGATCAATTCCCCCCGCAGTTTTGTCAGTCGCGACGAAATCACCCTGCCGCAGGAGTTTCGCGTGGTGGGGATCTTTGATGTGGGGATGTGGGAGTACGACTCGGGATTTGTGTTCTGTTCGATGGACAAGGCCCGGGAGGTGTTCGGCATGGAGGGGGGCGTGGGAAGTATCCGGTTGATGGCCCGGGATCCCTACCGGATTCAGGAGGTGGCGCGGGAAGCTCGTGTGGCGCTTGGGGAGGATTACACGATTGTCACCTGGATGGAACAGAACCGGCAGATTTTCAGCGCGTTGCGGGTGGAAAAGAACATGATGTTCTTTCTTTTGATTTTCATAACGATTGTGGCGGCTTTTGGAATCACCAACACCCTGATCACGGTTACGGTGCAAAAAACCCATGAGATCGGGCTTTTGAAGGCGATCGGGTTTCCGTCGGGCAGCATCATGCGGATCTTTTTCTGGCAGGGCTGGATTGAGGGCATGATCGGCACGTTTTCCGGGGTGGGATCGGCGTTGCTGATTTTGCATTACCGGAACGACCTGCTCCGGTGGTTGTCGGACACCTTCAATCTGGAGCTGTTTCCGAAGGAATTATACCGGTTGAGCGAGATTCCTTCCCGGACGGCCCCGCTGGATGTCCTGGTGGTGGCGGGCTCCGTGATTGTGATTTGCACCCTGGCCGGCCTGATTCCGGCGTGGCGGGCGGCACGGCTGGATCCAGTGGAAGCGCTGAGACATGAGTAGTAAGGGTTCGGGGGGCAGGGGGCAGGGTTCAGGATTTGGGGAGATAGGGGTTAGATGGAAGAGATTGTTAAAGCTGAGGCGGTAACCAAGACTTACCTGATAGGGAAGCGTTCATTGACGGTTCTCGATACGGTGTCGGTGGGTATTCGTCCGGGTGAGACCGTGGCGATTATCGGGCCGAGCGGCGCGGGCAAAAGTACGCTGCTTCATGCACTGGGCGGATTGGATCAGCCGACGACCGGTGAGGTCTGGTTCAAGAGACAGTCCCTGTACCGGCTGTCTCCTGAGGAACGAACAATGATCCGGGCCCGTCATGTCGGCTTTGTGTTTCAGTCTTATCACCTGCTTCCGGAGCTGGATGTGGTGGAGAATGTGATGTTGCCGACGATGGCGATACGGGGGATGCGCCGGGAGCGGACGAAGACGCTCGAGCGGGCGGAGCAGTTGCTGGATACGGTGGGCTTGTCGGGCCGGCTCCGGCATACCCCGCTGGAACTTTCGGGGGGCGAGCAACAGCGGGTGGCGCTGGCGCGCGCGCTGATGAATGAGCCGGAACTGGTTCTGGCGGATGAACCCACCGGGAATCTTGACAGTGTCACGGGCGAGCATATCCTGAAATGTCTGTTTGGGCTGACCCGCGAACGGCGGCATACGCTGGTTCTGGTGACGCATAACAACGAGATTGCGGCCCGGTGCGACCGCATCATCCGGATGAAAGACGGGCGGGTCGAGGAATGACGGGAGGGTTTTGGGCGATGATTATGAAACGACGATTTGCTCTTCTGGGAGGGGCGCTGACCCTGTTTCTTCTGGCGGGATTGGGGTTGGTGTGGTGGTGTGTGCTTCCCGCCTGCGCGGCCTCCAAGCCGCTGGCTCCCAACGTCCAGGCGGCAGAGGTGGCGCGATATTTCGAAAAGGTGATGCCGAAGTTGCATTTGTCCCATCAGCCTCTGGATGTGGGGATCGCGACCAACGCCCTCGACCTGTATCTCGGGATGCTGGATTATGACCGGACCTTTTTCCTGGCCTCCGACATTGAAGCGTACAAAAAAGAGGCGGCGCAGCAGGCGGAACAGATCCATAAGGGGGATGTTTCCCTGGCGTTCCGGATTGTGGAACGGTTCAAGGAGCGGGTTCGTAATCGCGTCGAATACGCCGATAGCCTGATCAGTAAGGGGTTTGACTGCACCGTCAGGGAAACCTTCGTGTGGAAGCGGAAGGATCAGTCCTGGCCTGCGAACGAGCAGGAGTGGAACGAACTGTGGCGGAAAAAAGTGAAAAACGAGTATGTGGCCCGGCTGGTGGCGAAACAAATGACCGATGCCGAGAAAACCAACGGAGTGGCCAGGGTCGATCCGTTCGCAGGAAAAATGGGAATCCCGGGAACCAATTCCCCCGCCGTGGCTCGGGCTTCCGAGACGGATGCGTTGCTCAGTCCGGAGGCCTTTCTCCGGAAGCGTTACAAGCAGTTCCTTCTGGTGCTGGAGGACAGCGATTCGGAATTTGTGTTGCAACGGTATTTTACGGCCTTCAGCCAGGCGTATGATCCGCACTCTGAATACATGACGCCCAGTACGAGCGAGGATTTCGAGATCGGCATGAAGCTGTCCCTGGGCGGCATCGGCGCCCTGTTGCAGAGCGAGGATGGCGCCGCCCGGATTGAGAAAGTCATTCCCGGCGGACCGGCGGCGCGGGATGGCCGCCTGAAAGCGGGCGATAAAATCATTGCCGTGACCCAGGAGAACGGAGTGACGGTGGATATCCTTCACTGGCCGCTTTACAAGGCAGTGGGGGTCATCCGGGGCAAGAAAGGATCCAAGGTCATCCTGACCGTCATTCCGGCCTCGGATATTTCAGGTTCCAGGACGGTGAAAATTCAACTGGTCCGCGATGAGGTGAAGCTGGAAGACCAGGAGGCAAAAGGCGAGGTGGTTACGGTTCCCGGTTCTGACGGCAAGACCAATACGCTTGGGGTGATTGATCTGCCGGTGTTTTATGCCGACATGAAGAACCGCAACAGCGGCGGCGCGGAGTACAAAAGCTCGACCCGGGATGTGGCCCGGCTCATCGCCGATATGAAGGAGAAGCAGGTGCAGGGGCTGATCCTGGACCTGCGCGACAATGGCGGCGGGTCGCTGGCGGAATCGGTGGAGATGACCGGATTGTTCTTTCCCTCAGGGCCGGTGGTTCAGGTGCGGGAAAGTCGCGGGGTTCAAGTGTTGAATGACCAGGATCCTGACACCCTGTATGACGGGCCGCTGGTGGTGCTGGTGAACCGGCGCAGTGCCTCGGCCTCGGAAATTCTGGCGGCGGCGCTTCAGGATTACGGGCGGGCGATCATTGTCGGCGACTCGAAGACGCACGGCAAGGGCACGGTCCAATCCTGGCAGCCCCTGGATGAGCGCACGCCCGGGCTGGGGTCCATCAAGGTGACCACCCATTCCTTTTACCGGGTGGCGGGCGGTTCGACACAGATGAAGGGCGTGGTTCCCGACATCACCATTCCCTCCGTCCTGGATGTTCTTGAAGTCGGCGAGGAATATCTCCCCCATGCCATCCCCTGGACGGTGATCAGCATGGCCCGCTATCAGAAGTTCGGCGATTTGTCGCCCTGGATTTCCGAGCTGAAGCGGAATTCGGAGGGGCGGCGCGCCCGGGATTCCCGGTTTATGGTGCAGAAGGACGTCATTGAGCGGGTCCGGAAGCACCAGCAGATATCGGATATCTCCCTGAATCTCCAGGAGCGCCTGGATCTGGCCCGGGAGGAGAAGGGGTTGGACAAGGCCCAGGATGAAGTTTTGGGAGAGGCTGATGCGACGAAGGATCCGGCGCAGAAGAATCCCGAAAAGGATCTGGTGTTGAGGGAGGCGGAACGTATTCTAGCGGACCTGATCCGCCTGACGGGACTCAAGGAGAGAAAGTATGAAAATTCCATTTTGGAAAATGCATGGGGCGGGCAATGATTTTGTTCTGGTGGATGACCGGAAACTGACCTTCCCGGCGGCGGATCATTCCTGGTTGGCCGCGATCGGGGCCCGCCGGACGGGTGTGGGCTGTGAGGGGATTATCCTGATCCAGCCTTCCGACAAGGCGCATTTCACCATGCGGTTCTTCAATCCCGACGGCAGTGAAGTGGACATGTGCGGCAACGGGGCGCGTTGCATTGCCCGGCTTGCCCACGAACTCGGCGTGGCGCCCGACCACATGGCTTTTGAGACCGGTGCCGGACGGATTGAGGCGGAAATGATCGGCGACCGGGTCCGGCTGGCGATGACGGCGCCGAAGGACTGGCGGTTAAACCAGATACTCGACGTGAACGGGGTCAAGCGCCCCTATGGGTTTGTGAACAGCGGGGTGCCGCATGTGGTCATGCCCGTGGAGAATCTTGACGGCGAGGATGTGGCCAAAACCGGTGCGGCAATCCGGTACCACAAGGATTTCGCGCCCAAGGGAACCAATGCGAATTTCATCGCGGTCACCGGACCGTCCTCGCTGCGCATCCGTACCTATGAACGCGGGGTCGAAGCGGAGACGCTGGCGTGTGGAACCGGAATGGTGGCCGCCGCGTTGATTGCCGGGCGTATGGGCAGCGTCAAGCCGCCAGTCCAGGTGACCTGCGCCAGCGGTGATGTGATTGAAGTGAATTATGTCCTGACGGCCGATGGCGCGGAGAAGGTGACCATGCTGGGTCCGGCCGCCCATGTCTTTTCGGGAATGCTGGACTATCCATGAAACTCGCCACCTTCAATGTGAATTCAATTCGATCCCGGATGGGAATTCTCCTGGAGTGGCTGGCCGCAAATCGTCCGGATGTGGTGTGCCTCCAGGAAACCAAGGTGGTGGACGCGGACTTCCCCCTCGATCCGATCCGGGAGGCGGGGTATCATGCCGTCTATTGCGGGCAGAAGTCTTATAACGGAGTGGCGATTCTTTCCTTGAGTGAACCTGCCGGGGTCCGGTTCGGGATTGATGACGGCGGGCCTGCGGATGGAACGAGGCTGGTCAGTGCCAAGGTGGGGCCGATCCATGTGGTGAATACCTATGTTCCGCAAGGGCGGGATATCGAACACGAGATGTACCGGTATAAGATCGAATGGTTTGCGCGGCTGACAAAGTATTTTGACCGGCATTTTACGCCCCGGCAGCCGGTGGTGTGGGCGGGGGATTTTAATATCGCGCCGGACGCTCGGGATATTCATAATGCCAGCCAGCAGGCGGATCATGTGTGTTATCATGTGGACGTCAGAACAGCGTTTGTGAAGACGATGGAGTGGGGGTTTGTGGATGTGTTCCGCAAGCATCATCCCGAACCCGGCCAGTACACGTTCTTTGATTACCGGCAAAAGGACTCCGTGGAGCGGAATCGGGGATGGCGGGTGGACCACATCATGGCCACCCGCTCCCTTGCGGCGAAGTCGACCGGCGCGGCCATAGACATGACGCCACGCCGGACGGAAAAGCCATCGGATCATACGGTGTTGATGGCGGAGTTTGATGTTTGATTACAAATTCTCCGGAGGGTGTCATGAACAGTTCATTTGAGTGGACGTTGGGTTTCCGTTTCATCGTGGCGCTTGCCCTCGGGTTCCTGATCGGGCTGGAACGGGAAACGGGACGCAAGGAGGGTGCCAAGTTTTTCTTTGGGGGGGTGCGAACATTTCCCATTGTCAGCCTGTTCGGATTTGCCTGTGCCTGGTTATATGGCAACGGGGCGACGCTTCTTTTGCCGGTGGGGTTGGTTGCGGTAACGGTGCTGGCCGGGGTGGCTTATTTGGAAAAAATCAAGGTGGGCCGGTTGGGCGCCACGAGTGAAGTGTCGGTATTGCTGACCTATGTAATCGGGGCACTGGCGTTGATGGCCGATGTCCGCCTGCCCATCGCGCTGGCGGTGATCAACACGATCCTGCTTTCTGAAAAATCGGTTCTGGAAAGCTATGTGGAGCGGTTGGATCGTACCGAGTTCCTGGCGACCCTCAAGTTTTTGCTGGTGTCGGTTGTGATATATCCCGCCTTGCCGAATGTGAATTACACGGTCTACGCCCTGAATCCGGCGAAGATCTGGCAGATCGTGGTGCTGGTTTCGGCCATCGGATTTATCGGGTTTATCCTGTCGCGAAAAGTGGGGCCCAAGCTCGGGGTGCCGTTGTCGGGGTTGCTGGGCGGAATCGCATCCAGTACGGCCGTCAGCGTGGCGACGGGCCGGCTGGCCCGGGAAACCCCCTCACAGGCGGGCGCCGCGTTGCAGGCGACCCTGCTGGCCAGCAGTGTGATGTATATCCGGCTGATTATTTTGATTGCGGTTTTTGGAGGAGGATTCTCCATGGGCTTGGACTGGCGGATGGGGTGTCTTTGCGTGACGGGGCTGATTCTGGCCTTGACCGTTCGCCATGATCGGGATCCGGTGCGGGTGGGCGGGGGATTGCCGGCCCCGCAGAATCCGGTTGAAATCCGGGTCGCGTTGTTTTTTGCGATGTTGTTTGTCGTGTTGAAGATCGGCACGTCCCTGGCGAAGGACGCGTTCGGACAGGCGGGGGTTTTGAGCCTGGGTGCGTTGTCAGGCCTGGCGGATGTCGACCCCTTTGTCCTCTCCGTTGTGCAAGGGGCGCTATCCGGGCCGTTGCTGGTACAGGCTGTCCTGATGGCCCTGATGGTCAATACTCTGGCGAAGGGGATATATTTCGCCTCCCTGAGCCGGGGCAACCGGATTGCGTGTTTGTGGCGGTACGGGCTTCTGGCGGGATGCCATGTGCCGTTGATGTGGGTGTAGGAAGAGACTGAAGGTTGAAGACTGAAGGCTGAAGGTTGAAGACTGAAGGCTGAAGACTGAAGACGGAAGACTGAAGACGGAAGACTGAAGGTAACGCCAATTGATAAATAAGGGGAGTGGTTTAAATGAAATTACATGAAATTAAGCAATTGCCTAACAGCCTTCGGCCTTTCACCTTCAGCCTTCGGCCTTTCACCTTCACCTTCAGCCTT
>CAZOZF010000049.1:0-17652 GCA_964584205.1 uncultured Verrucomicrobiota bacterium | reverse complement strand
ACAAATCTGGATATTTGCGTCACGAATGTGAACGAAAGGAGCATCATAATGACCACGCTTTTCCGTTGTTTTTTTCTTGTGACTGCGATGGTGCTATTGCCCTGGACTGGAGCAAAAGCAGGAATCACCAACTATGTCTCCGATTTGAGCGGGAACGACTCCTGGGACGGTCTAACTTGGCCAACCGCTAAGAAATCCATTCAAGGGGCAGTCGATGCGGCTTCCCTTGGTGATACAGTGCTGGTGTCCAATGGAACCTACGTTCTCACCAGTCAGATTCTCATTACGAATGGCATCACCCTGCGCAGTACCAGCGGAACAAATTTCACAACGGTAGACGGCAACTACACCACGCGATGTGTTTCTGTCAGCCATCCCCAGGCCGTCGTGAATGGCTTCACAATCACCCGTGGCTATAACGATTACGGCAGTGGGTTATTGATGTCGGCGGGGACGGTTCAGGACTGCGTGATCATCAGTAACAAGGCGGCCTTTCGGGGTGCTGGCGTATACTTGGACACTGGAGGCACGGTGTTGCGTTGCACCGTTCAGGACAACTCGGCCACGCTTGACGAAGATCAGGGCGGCGGTGTCGGTATCTGCTGCGAATCCGGTGGCATCGTGCGCGATAGCGTGATCATCGGCAATGTCGCCACGGGAACCCACAGCGCTTTGGGTGCCGGAGTAGGCTTCTTCAATGGCGGATTTATGGAGCACAGCACGGTGATCGGCAACATAGCCAGTAGCGGAGGAAGTTCCGCTCTCAGGTTCAATTCCGGCGGCGTGGCCACGAACTGCACCATCACGAAGAACATCTCGACCGATGGTAGTGGTGTGATTCGGTTTTCCGGCGGAGGTGCTCTGTATAACTGCACCATCAGCACCAATGCATCACCAGGCAATGCCGTCTTTTCGGACAGCTATGGCGGCGCCGGATCCCCTGCTGGCATCTCCGTGAACTGCCGAATCATCGGAAACGTGAGCGGCTCCGGTCCAGGCGGTTGCTCATTTATGAAGAATTGTACCATCGCAGAAAACCAAGCCACCAATGGGAACGGCGGTGGATTGACGCTTGGTGCCGGGTATGTGGCGGTTGGATGCATGATCGTGAGCAATACCGCCAGTCAGGGTGGTGGCGGTGTGCAGATGGGCCAAGGTGGGCAGCTCGTGAACTGCACCAGCACATGGAATCGGGCGGCGTGGGGCGGCGGGGTCAATTGCTGGGGGGGGAGCAACCGAGTGTCGGGCTGTACGATCACGGGCAACTCGGCCACGAACGGAAGTGGCGGTGGTGTGGCTGCAGAACAAAACGACGAAGTGAGAGACTGTAATGTGAGTGGAAATGTGGCGACAGAAGGCGGAGGCATCGGGTTCAACAACGGTGGCACGGCTTCCAATTGCTTCATCTCGGGCAACACGGCGTGGCAGGGCGGAGGGGTAAACATCCAGACTGCGGGAATGATCGATCATTGCGCCATCGTGAGTAACAATGCCTGTCTGTCGGGATCCGGTCTCCCGGAGGCCGGGGGAGTCCGATGCCGTCAGGGCGGCCTTGTCAGAAACAGCCTCATTGCGAGAAACTCTGCCAATAATGTCGGCGGCGGGATGAAGTTCGAGGAGGCCGGCGGAATTGCCGAAAACTGCACGATCGCGGGGAATTCGGCAAGCAACGGAGCAGGAGGTGTTTGGTTCTGGAATGGAGGGATCGTCTCAAACTCAGTCGTTTATGGAAATCAGTCACCCGGGATGCCTGAATACGACAGTGGTGGCGGTGCCGCTTTCTCCTTCTCGTGCACCACGCCCGATCCAGGCGGTCTCGGAAACATCATCGATGATCCGCATTTCGTTGACGCGCCAGGCGGTGACTTCCGTTTGGCGACCAATTCTTCATGCATTGACCAGGGCGTCTATGCGGATTGGATGACCAACTCCATGGACTTGGAGGGAAAACCCAGAATCATCCACGATGCCGTGGACATGGGGGCATTTGAGGCCATCCTTCCGTCCTGGGATACGGATAGCGATACAATCCCGGATTTATGGACATGGGAACATTTCGGACACTTGACCGGATTGGCCGATGACCTGTCCCGGGCAACGGATTCCGCCGATGGCACGGGGCGGAACAATCTCTACAAGTACGCCGCCGACCTCGATCCGACTAACCCGTTATCTTATTTCCAGATTGCAGCCATCTCAAATTTGCCGCCAAATCGATTTGTTCGCTTCCAGAGTTCTTCGAATCGGGTCTATGGTTTGAAGTGGTCAACTAACCTTGTTTCCGGATCTTGGCTGGATGTGGCGGATCAGACTAACGTGTGGGGAAACGGCACGCTTATGTCGCTTGGCGATACCAACCCAGCGACATTACGGTTTTACAAGGTTGATGTTAAGGCTCCGTAAATCAGACAATCGCGACACTTTTCCGGGCAGGGAGAGCTCCGCAATCCCCGTATCATCGTTATTGTTAGTAAGGGGTCACTGACAAGGGGGGCGGCTTCCGAATTCTGGAGGGCCACGCTTCGTCGTGGCCGCCTTTTCGTTGTCCCGGACGCGACAAAGCGCGTCCCTCCAAAGAATAGCTTCCCCCTCGTCAGTGACCCATTACTATTGTTATTTGATTATTCTTGTCATTGCGAAAGCGATATTTATGATACGTTTCAAATTATCTGAAAAGAAAGGGTGAGGTTATGTTTCGATCTGTTCGTAATGGTTTGATGTTGGGCTGTGTCCTGTTGATTTCGGCGTGTGTTTCTAACCCGCCCTTCAGTGTGCCGATCATGCCGGTGCCGGTGACCTTGGATCCGGTGTTCATGGATCACATGGTTCTGCAACGCGGAATGCCTGTTCATATCTGGGGTAAGGCCAATCCCGGTGAGCCGGTGAAGGTTCTGTTTGCCGGTGAGATGGTGCGTGCCATGGCGGACCCCGCGGGAAACTGGTCGGCTATGCTTCCCTCTCTGAAAGCCTGCGCCGAACCGCGTAAACTGGTGGTTCAGGGGCACAATGAGGCGTCGGTCGAGGATATTCTGGTGGGCGAAGTCTGGCTCTGCTCCGGACAGTCCAATATGGAGTGGGGTCTGCTGGGTGTCTCCTCCGGAAAGAAAGACTGCGAGGAAGCCAATCTTCCGCTGATAAGGCTTTTCTCTGTCGACAAGGTTCAGACCAATAGTCCCCTGGCCACGTTTAAGGCAACCAAAGGGTGGGTCGCGTGCTCGCCGGAAACTCTCATACAGGTGGGAACACATTCGGGCTCTTTCTCGGCGACAGCGTTTTATTTCGGACGGGATCTTCAGGCAAAACTGGGTGTGCCGGTCGGCCTGATTCAGTCAGCCTGGGGCGGAAGCCGGATTGAGCCGTGGACTCCCCAGAAGAAATCGGGAAACAAGGGCGGATCTATGTACAACGCCATGATTGCGCCCATGACGCCGATGACGATCCGGGGTGCCATCTGGTACCAGGGCGAATCGAATCGGGGCGACAAGGGTGCTTATGAGGAGAAGATGAAGGATCTGATCAGCACCTGGCGCGAGGTGTTTGCGCGGCCGGACATGCCGTTCTATTTCGTAGAGATTGCCCCCTATAGATATGGGAATGATCCCAGCGCGTTGGGCGAACTCCGGGCCGCCCAGGCGCGGGTGGCCGCCACCGTGCCGAATACCGGCATGATTCATACCCTGGATAATCCCGACAATCTTGGCAACATCCATCCCGACAACAAGCCTCAGATCGGGGCCCGGCTCGCCCGGCTTGCATTGGCGGAGACCTATGGAATCGAATTGGGTGAATCGGTTACCGGCCCGGTATTCAAGTCAGCCAAGTTAAAGAAGGGCGCGGTCCTGATCAAGTTCACGGATACGGCTGACTCACTGGTGACAACGGACAACAAGGCTCCAACCGGTTTCGAGGCGCAGGTTTCCGATGCCGGAACCAATGCTCCGTGGGTGAAGGCGGACGCCGTGATTCAGGGCGACCGGGTGCTGGTTACGGTGCCTGGCAAGGTCCCTGATGCGGTTCGGTTCTGCTGGCTTGAGACGGACCAGACTAATCTCAGAAATGCCGAAGGCCTGCCGCCCTCGCCGTTCCTGACGACTCTGGCGCCTTAATAATGAACTCGACGGATCTTGCTGATAACCGGCATAACTCCTGAATTCTGGCCTCTGAATTCGGTGCGAGTGCAATATTTTGCAATCGCACCCGCCTCACAGAAATTCGCATTATGTCCACCTCTCCTGGAGGGCGGGCGTCCTCGACCGCCGTTTTGGCGACCCTATTCACGCGGCGGCTGGGGACATCCGCCCTCCATGCGGCCAAAATGAGAATAGTTGCCCGCCTCATAATCATAATCGTAATCATAATCGTAATCCTGTAGTGTTAATACTTTTTAGTAGAAACAGGGTGCGGATCAAGCAGGAGGTCGATGATGCGTTTCAAAACAATGACGGTAATCGGGTTGACGGGTTGGATTATTGCGGGTCATGCGCAAGGTTCAGAGGTTTATGATTGGCCTCAATTTCGTGGGGCGAATCGTGACGGGATTTCCAAGGAAACCCAATGGAACCCGCTCGCGCTTCAAGGCGGTGTGAAAATCCTGTGGAAGGCGGACGTCGGAGAGGGCTATTCCGCCGTTTCCATCAAGGGCGACCGGCTGTTTGCCTTTGGAAATAAGGATAAAAAAGACACCCTTTATGCCCTTTCATTGAAGGATGGAAAAGAAATATGGAAACATTCCTATCCGTGCGAGGCGGGGAGTTATCCCGGACCGCGCGCCACTCCCGCCACGGATGGTAAGCTAGTTTATTCCCTGAGCCGCGAAGGACTGTTGTTGTGCCTGGATGTGGAAACCGGCGCGGTCAAATGGAGCAAGAACCTGATGAAGGAATACGGAGCCGTCAATCTGGGGTGGGGGTTCTCCGGCTCGCCGGTGATCAAGGGCGATAAGTTGCTGGTGAATGCAGGCGAATATGGGGTGGTCTTGAACCGGAATACCGGCGCCAAAGTATGGGCCAGTCCAGGTGGCAAAGGGGGGTATGCCGCACCGGTCGAGTTCTCTGCGGGCGGGAAAGACTGTCTGGCCTTGTTCAGTGCAAAGGAACTGTATGGCGTCGATCTGGAAACGGGTGTCAAGCTCTGGTCTATACCCTGGAAGACCTCGTATGATGTCAATGCTGCCGACCCGATTGTGTCGGACGGGCTCATGTTCATTTCATCGGGGTATAACAACGCAGGCGCCGTTATTGATGTCCGGGGCCCGGTACCCAAAGAGGTCTGGAAGAACAAGACCATGAAGAACCAGTTTAGTAGTTGTGTGCTGATCAACGGGTTTTTGTACGGATTCGATGGTAATGTGGGAGGCGGTTCCCTGAAATGCATGGATTTCAAAACTGGCGTTGAGAAATGGAGTCAGCACATCGGGTTTGGGTCGCTCTCGGCAGCAGGGGATCACCTGATTGCCTTGAATGAGAATGGGGATCTATTCGTCATCAAGGCGTCGCCTGAAAAATACGAAGAAGTTTCCTCCGCCCGTAAGGTGTTGGGGAAAACCTGCTGGACGGCGCCGGTTTTGTGCCGGGGTGTTCTGTACTGTCGCAATAGCAAAGGGACTCTTATTGCGCTGAATCTGGGTAAGTAGGATCACGTGAACGTATGACTTTCCCGGGTATCTTTCAGAGTAAAAAGCGAGGGAGGGGCGTTCTTCCTGCCGTACTGATTGTAATGATCGGGGTGCTGCTTTCAGCAGCCGTGTTGTTCTGGTGGCGCGGGACACTCTCTGGGGTCTCAACGGTCAGGCGGATTCCGCTACCCGGCGAAACTGCAGGAGATGTTCAGCCCGCAGTGGTGCCGGAGGCTCCTGTCCGGATTGGCGAAACCTTTACCCGATATGCCGGAGTCCCCTCACAAGCACCGGGATCCTGGCCATCCTTTCGCGGCACCCGTCATGACAACGTGGCTCCCGCTTCGGAAAAACTGGCCGACTCCTGGCCCGTCGGGGGGCCGCCCCGCCTGTGGTCCATTCCGCTCGGCGAAGGCTATGCCGGCCCGGCGATCCGGAACGGGTGCGCTTATGTGCTGGATTATGAAGGTGCGGCGGAAGCGGATGCGCTCCGGTGTTTTTCGATGGAGGACGGACGCGAAATCTGGCGGCGTTCGTACAAGGTCAGGATCAAGCGGAACCATGGGATTTCTCGAACGGTTCCCGCCGTAACGGATCGCCATGTGGTCACCATCGGGCCGCGTTGCCATGTGATGTGCGCCGATGCCGTGACAGGCGATTTTAAATGGGGGCTGGATCTGGAACGGGATTGGGGCGTGGAAGTTCCGATGTGGTACACGGGCCAATGTCCCCTGATCGACGGAACCCAGGTGGTGCTCGGGGTGGGGGGCAAGGTGCTGCTGGCGGGGGTGGATTGTGAAACCGGGAAAGTGCTGTGGGAAACCCCCAATCCCCGGAAGTGGAAGATGTCGCATTCCTCGGTCATGCCGATGGAATTCGCCGGAAAAAAAATGTATCTTTACTGTGCAGTGGGTGGGATTGTCGGAGTCTCTGCGGAATCACAGGATTCCGGAACCGTGCTCTGGGAGACCGATCAATGGACTGTTCAGGTTGTTGCCCCGACGCCCGTGCCGGTGGGTGACGGCTGTTTCTGGATCACCTCCGGTTACGGGGCGGGTAGTGCCCTGTTTCAGATCGTTAAGGAGGGGGAGCGGTTTTCAGTAAAACTTCTAAAGAAGGTGGATAAGAAACTCTTCGCCTGTGAGCAGCATACCCCGGTCTTTTATCAGGGTAATCTCTACACCGTGCTGCCAGCGGATGCCGGCGCCATGCGAAAGCAGGCTGTATGCATGGACCCCGATGGACGGATCGTTTGGACCAGCGGGGCTTCGGATCGGTTTGGGTTGGGGCCCTTTATGGTGGCTGACGGAAAATTACTGATCCTGGATGACGATGGAATGCTGACCATGATTCGCGCTACTCCGGAAGGCTATCAGAAGTTGGCTCAAACCAAGGTGCTGGATGGCAAGGAAGCCTGGGCACCCCTTGCTTTGGCGGATGGCCGCCTTCTGGTCAGGGATTTCGGAACGATGCGGTGTTTGGATGTGCGGTATGATGTTGGAGTCGTGAAGAAAGCAGGCACCAATGGCCTTCCCTGCGCCCGAGCTGGTTGGCTCAAGCCAGCCCTCTCCAATGTGACTGCTCTGGCCGTTGGGCCCTCCGACAGAATCGTCGTCGGATCAAATACCGGCATTGAAGTCCTCGATGTCCTTGGCCAGTCCCTGTTGTCCTTTGCCGTTTCAGGCCCCGTGCGAGCCCTCGCGGCGTCGGCTGACGGCGACATCTTTGCCGGACTGGACAATCATGTTGAAGTTTTCGGTCAGGACGGCACCCGTAGGGCGGTTTGGAAAAGTCCGCACCCGAAAACCATGATCACCTCTGTGGCCGTCTCGTCAAACTTTGTGTTCATCGCGGATTGCCAGAACCGGATTGTGTGGCGGATGACCCTGACGGGCGAGGTTTCAGGACGGATTGGCGACAAGGATTCTTCCCGCCGCCAGGAAGGATTTGTGGTACCCAGTGCGTTCTTCGATGTTGCGACGGCCCCTGATGGCTCGCTTTGGGTCGTCAACCCCGGCATGCACCGCCTTGAACATTTCACGGCCGACGGCCAGTTTTTGTCTTCATGGGGCCGGGCCTCGGTTGAGGATGACGGCTTTTGCGGGTGCTGCAACCCGAGCAATATGGCGTTGGCGCCTGATGGTTCGTTTGTAACCAGCGAAAAGCACCTTGTCCGGGTGAAGCGGTATGATGCGACAGGTCGGTTTGCCGGGATCATATCGGGACAGCGGGAGTGGAGAAAAGATGTTGTCGGGTTGGATCTCGCGGTGGATTCCAAGGGTCGGATTCTTGTTTTGGATCCAGCGGCGGATGGGGTACGGGTCTATCCATGAGTGAATTGAAAACAACAGGAGCTGTGCAAAGTCGGCGTGAATTTCTAAGGACTTTTCTGCGCGGGGTTGTGCTGGCCGGATTGGCTGGCATGGGTGCCCGGGCCCTGCTGGGGCGGCGCTGTCAGTCGGCCAGCGGATCCACCCGGATGAAACTCTGCAGGGGTTGCCCGGATTTGGCCTCCTGCCCGTCGGCCGTTCTTTCTGCGGGCCACAAGGTCTGGCAATTGGATCCCTCTAAATGTACCCAGTGCGGACGGTGCGCCACGACGTGCGTACTCCAGTCGTCCGCGGTGAAGTGTGTTCATCGGCCCAAGCAGTGCGGCTATTGCCGGTTGTGCTTCGGATTTTTTCAGCCCGGCTCCACACTCCTCACGAGCGCCGCTGAAAACCAGATGTGTCCAACCGGCGCCATCCGGCGGAAATTCGTTGAGGAGCCTTATTACGAATACACCATCGATGAATCGCTCTGTATCGGGTGTGGCCGGTGCGTCAAGGGCTGCTCTGCCTTCGGAAACAGTTCGCTCGTGTTGCAGGTCCGGCATGACCGGTGTGTGAATTGTAATGAGTGTGCTATTGCCCGGAATTGCCCGTCAGATGCTTTTCGGCAGGTGCCGGCGACGGCTCCCTATCTCTTGAATCCCCGGTCGGAAAGCGTGGCGTTATGAGGAGAATCGTAGCGCTCATTCTTTATTTGCTGATGCCTGTACTCGCGGCCTTCGCGGAAAACCGCTTCCCGCAGCCGCAGTTCGAGAGCGGCTACACCATGCCGGTGACGACCACGCCCCCGCCCCGGGCCGCGACGGTTGAGATGCTGGATGTCGTGGTTCTCATCGGTGCTTTATCCCTTGCCGCCTGGCTGATTCTGAAGAAACGATCCCGGCGCGGGGTATTTCTGCTGACGGTATTTTCTCTCCTCTATTTCGGATTTTGGCGTAAGGGATGCGTCTGTTCAATCGGGTCTATCCAGAATGTAGCCGCCTGGTTATCCGGGAATGAGGCGGTTCTCCCCCTGAGCGTGGCGGCATTTTTCATTCTGCCGCTTGTGTTTGCCCTGTTTTTCGGGCGTGTCTTTTGCGCCGCCGTATGTCCGCTCGGTGCGATTCAGGAAATGATGATTCTTTTTCCCCTACGGTTGCCGCGTCCGGTGTCTGTGGCGTTGGGAATGATTCCGGTGGGTTACCTTGGAGTGGCGGTTCTGCTGGCGGCGACAGGCTCGGCTTTCGTGATCTGCCGCTGCGATCCCTTTGTTCCCGTGTTCCGGCTCAGCGGGGAGCCCGTGATGTTTCTGGCCGGGGTGATCTTATTGGTGCTGGGAATTTTTGTGGCCCGCCCGTTCTGCCGGTTTCTGTGTCCCTACGGGGTGTTGTTGAACTGGGCTTCGCGCCTGTCAAAATGGCATGCTACCATTACTCCGACCGGGTGTGATCAATGCCGGTTATGCGAGCGGGCCTGTCCGTTTGATGCCATACGGGTGCCGGTTACATCCCCGGTAACAGAATTTAGAGCGACCGGGGTTCGTCGACTGAAAAGGCTGCTGTTGCTGGTGGTGGTGCTGGGAAGTGTCGGGGTCTGGGGTGGCGCTCATCTGGACAGGGTTCTGGCGCCGCTCAACGCCAAGGTGAGATTGGCGCAGGCGTTTCGCTCCTCTGATCCGGCGGCTGAAAAAAAGTATTCTGTTGAGTTGGAAGCATTCCGAAGTGGCGAAAGAAATCCTGACGCCCTGGTGGCAGAAGCGGGTGCCATACAGCGTCAATTTCGGAGAGGGGGCGCCTGTCTGGGTGGATTTCTAGGTTTGGTGTTTGGCCTGAGTATTCTGAGTGTGTCGATCCGGAGGGTGCGCGATTCGTACGAGCCGGATCGGGGAGAGTGTTTGAGTTGCGCCCGGTGTTATCTGTCTTGCCCGGGAGAACATAAGAGGCTGAAAACATGAGTCCGGAAAGCCCGTCATCCCAAGCCCTGTACCGAATGGCCTGTGCCATAGCCGTAGTGTCATGCGCCTTTTCGTTGTTGGTCGGGATTCTTCTACTATCCAACACCATGGCGATCAGAATGGCATCACCCCTGGACTTGCCCGAGTTGGAGCACTTGCGAACCTCATTGAAGGCCAGTCCGGCGGATGAAGCGGTCAGGAATAAAATCAGGGATTTGGATCAGGTTGTGCGGCACCTCTATTTCACCGGACTGGCGTCCCGTAGAACCGGGAGTCTTATTCTTCTGGCGGGGATTGCCTTGTCCCTGACCAGTTTAAAAGCGGTGGCGATTCTCCGGCGTCGGCAGCCTGATCCCCGCGAATATCCGTCCGCCACAGATCCCTTACAGGCCGAATCTGCTGCGAGGTGGGCCTTGGCCGCTGCGGGTGCGGTGATCGTGGTTGTCGCGGCATGTTTTATCCGGGTGGATCGCGACCTCCGGGCGCGATCTGACGCCGCCGGGACGTCGGCGTCCACCGCAACCAGGCGAGGTGCTCCTGTTCAGGAGGCGGCAATTGCCTGGTCTTCTTTCCGTGGAGCTTCGGGAAGCGGTGTGACTTCCTCTCCGAATTTTCCAGTGGCCTGGGATGGAGCCACCGGCACAGGCATTTTGTGGAAAGTCGAGATTCCGCTTTCCGGCATGAGTCTTCCTGTGGTGTGGGGGAACAAGGTCTATTTAACCGGTGCCTCCACCGAAAAGCGCGAAGTGTACTGTTATGATCTGGTCACCGGAACCCGGCTCTGGCAGATGGAGGCAAAAGGGATTGCCAATCCTCCGAAAAAAGTTCCGGAAATTTTCCAGGATACCGGTTATGCGGCGCCCACATCGGTGACGGATGACCGGCTGGTTTGTTCGATTTTTGCCAATGGCGATGTGATCGCGATTGACCCCTGTGCGAAGCTCCTCTGGACGCTGGATCTCGGCCTCCCGTTTAACCGTTATGGCCATTCCTCGTCCCTAGCCTGGTATCAGGATAAGGTGTTGATCCAGTATGATCAGGATACAGAAAAGGGGATTCCTTCCCGTCTGCTTGCCCTGGATGCCATGACCGGGAAACCCGTCTGGAGTACCCTGCGCAAGGTTTCCGATTCCTGGTCATCTCCGGTGGTGGTGGAAACCGAAAAAGGAGCGCAATTGATCACCATGGCCAATGACGCGATCATTGCCTATGATCCGGCATCGGGGCGTGAGCTCTGGAACGTCAAATGCAGCGGATCCGATGTCGGGCCATCGCCGATTTTTGCGGGAGGCCTGGTGCTGGCCTCCATTACCGGGGATCATATTTATGCCATCCGTCCCGATGGCACAGGCGATGTCACGGCGACTCATGTGGCCTGGACTTCCGAGGATGGCGTGACGGATGTGGCGTCGCCGGTCAGTAATGGGGAACTCGTGTTTTTTGCACATTCAGGGGGGCTCATCACCTGTCTGGAGGTGATGACGGGAAAGAAAGTCTGGGATCATCATCTGGATGGAGAATTCTATGGATCGCCGGGACTGGCGGGGGATAAACTTTATCTGGTTGCCCGGAATGGAACGGTGTTCATTCTCAAGGCTGGCCGGCAGTTCGAGGAAATCGGAAAGGCGGCCCTTGGCGAGCCGAGTGACGGCTCGCCGGTTTTTGTCGGTGACCGCATTCTAATCCGGGGCCTCAAGACCTTGTTTTGTATCGGAAGTAAGGCGAAGTAATGAGTGAAGATTTTCATAGTGTCGATGATGCTGTGGCTGAATTCGGGCGAGACGCCTCGGCGGTGATTCCGATTCTCCAGCGGATTCAGCAGCAGTATCGGTATCTGCCCGAGGCCGCGTTGCGTCGGGTCTGCGAGTTGACGGAGATCACGCCGGCTGCGATGGCCGGGGTCTCAACCTTCTATTCCCAGTTCCGGCACAAGCCGGTTGGCCGTCATATCATCAGCATCTGTCATGGCACCGCCTGTCACGTCAAGGGATCGGAGTTGATTCAGGATGCCCTGGCGCGGCACTTGAATCTGGACGAGGGTGAGGATACGGATATTGAGAGTGTGTTTACCGTGGAGCGCGTCGCCTGTCTGGGATGCTGCACCCTGGCCCCGGTAATCAAGATTGATGATGTCACCTATGGACATCTGACCGCCCAGACCGTGTCCCGCGCCCTGCATGATTTTTTGGAACTGGAAAAGCGGGGTGTCGTTCCGGAACGTCACGACCGGGCTGTGGCGAAAGGCGCGGGTCTTTCGGAAATCCGGATCGGTGTGGGATCCTGTTGCGTCGCGGGCGGGAGTCAGGCCGTCAGGCGTGAACTTGAAGCCGAAGTTCAGCGACTGGGCGCGGCGGCGGTCATCAAGCCGGTAGGCTGCGTCGGGATGTGCCACCAGACTCCGCTGGTGCAGATTGTCGTGGATGGGGCCGAGCCGGTGACCTACGCGAAAGTCCAGGCGGAAGAAGCGGCCCGGATTGTCCGGCGGCACTTGAAGCCAGGTGGAATCGTGCGCCGGATCCGCGCCGGCTTGGACACGGTTCTGGAGCATCTATTGACCGATGAAACCTGGGAGCCGGTGACCCGCTACGCCTTGGATGTTCGTGACGTGCCGGTGTGCGCCTTTCTCGGCAAGCAGAAGCGGATCGCCACGGAGTCGTGTGGCGACCTCGATCCACTCGATATCGCCGAGTATAGCGCCCATGGCGGATGGACCGCGCTCAAGGAGTGTCTGAAGGCGGGTCAACCGGAACGGATTCTGGAGGAAGTGACCCGCGCTGAGTTGCGGGGCAGGGGCGGCGCGGGGTTCCCTACAGGTCGGAAATGGGGAATGGTGCGGGAGGCGCCCGGCTTGCCGAAATATCTGGTGTGTAACGGCGATGAGGGTGATCCCGGCGCGTTCATGGATCGGATGCTCCTGGAGTCATTTCCGTATCGGGTCCTTGAGGGCATTGTGATTGCCGCCTACACGATGGGAATTCATGAGGGCTTTCTTTACATCCGCGCCGAGTATCCGCTGGCGCTTCAGCGAATCCGTGCCGCCTTGGCGCGAATGGAAGCGGACGGCTTGCTCGGGCGGAATATCCTGGAAAGCGGATTTGACCTGACCCTCACGATTGTGGAAGGCGCTGGAGCCTTTGTGAGCGGTGAGGAAACGGCGCTGTTGGCATCTATCGAGGGACGGCGCGCCATGCCCCGATTTCGTCCTCCTTATCCTGCCGAGAGTGGACTGTGGGGGAAGCCCACCGCGATCAACAATGTGGAGACGCTCGCCATGGTGCCCTGGATTCTCCGAAACGGCGCCGAGGCATTCCTGGCGATGGGCGCCGGGGCGAGCCGGGGAACCAAGGTGTTCTCGCTGGCGGGGAAAGTAACACGCGGTGGCTTGATTGAGGTTCCTATGGGAATTTCTGTCAGGGAAATCGTTGAGGACATTGGCGGGGGAACCCCTGATGAGCGGGGGTTCAAGGCGGTTCAGATTGGTGGACCCTCAGGGGGATGTTTGCCTGCTTCGCGGGGGAATACCTCGGTGACCTATGAATCTCTTGCCAGCGAAGGGTGCATTATGGGGTCGGGCGGCCTGGTGGTGCTGGATCATTCCGATTGCATGGTGGATCTGGCCCGTTATTTTATGACCTTTACCCAGCATGAGTCCTGTGGCAAGTGTACGCCCTGCCGCGTGGGGACGAAGCGGATGCTGGAAATTCTCGAGCGATTGTGTGAGGGGCGGGGCGTGAGGGGGGATATTGAACGACTGGAAGAGCTCGGTCACACCACGATGGGGCAGAGTTTGTGTGGCTTGGGTAAGACGGCGGCCAATCCGGTGCTCTCCACGATCCGGCATTTCCGGGACGAGTATCAGGCGCATCTGGAGGGACGGTGTCCGGCGCTGAAATGTCGGAAGCTGATTACCTACACGATTACGGACGACTGTATCGGGTGTACGAAATGCGCTCAGATCTGTCCGGTGGAGGCCATTCACCCCGTTCCCTACCAGAAGCATGAGATCCAGCAGGATAACTGTACGAAGTGTGATTCCTGCCGCCAGGTATGCCCGTCGAACGCCGTGGTTCGGGGGTCACCGGGAATGTCAGTGGATAAGGAAGTGAGTTAACTATGCCGCAGTTGATGATTAATGGACGTGCCGTGACTGTCGAAAACGGAGTAACTGTGCTGGAGGCCGCACGAGGTCTTGGCATCACTCTCCCCACGCTCTGTCATCTTCCGGGGAAGCCTGCTTTCACCTCCTGCATGATTTGTGTGGTCAAGAACGAGGTCACTGGCAGATTGATTCCCTCGTGCAGTGCGCCTGTGATGGAGGGAATGGTGATCACGACCGACTCCGACGAGGTGCGGCAGGAACGAAAGAAGATCCTGGATCTTCTGCTAAGCGAACACGCAGGTGACTGTGAGGCGCCCTGTACAACAACCTGTCCGGCTCGCATGGATATTCCCCTGATGATCCGCCAAATTGCAGGGGGGCAGTTGAAAGAGGCCTATGAAACTGTCACGGAGCGAATCGCACTCCCAGCCATCCTGGGCCGGATCTGTCCTGCACCCTGCGAGAAAGCCTGTCGCCGGGGACACCACGACGCGCCCGTCTCCATCTGCCTGTTAAAACGGTTTGTGGCGGATAGCGCCTTAAAGGTGGACGCCGACCTTGCTACTCTGCGAAGTCAGCGAAGCCTGCCTTCGCTACGAAGCACGAGCCGGGCGGCATCGGTGCCGGGTAAACGCATCGCCATCATCGGTGCCGGCCCGGCAGGCCTTGCGGCGGCGTTCTATCTGGCCCGAGCAGGGCATTCCTGTACGGTGTTCGATGACCATGCGGAACCGGGCGGACAACTTCGATACCGGGTCGCGCGCGATAAGTTGCCGATGGATGTCCTTGACCGTGAAATCGATGTGATTCGCAAACTGGGCGTTGTTTTTCAAATGAATACCCGGATCGAGCCAGACAACGGGATTCAGCGATTGAAGACTGACTATGATGCCATCGTCCTGACGCCGGGCAGAATTCATGGCGACCTCTTGCGCCTGTGGCCCGTTGAGTCCGATGGGAGGGGTGTAAAGGTTGAGATTTCCACATTCCGAACCTCGGATCCTGTGGTCTTTGCCGGCGGCGAAGTGGTGCATGTGGGGCAGATGTCAGTCCGTGCCGTGGCGCATGGGAAGTCCATTGCCTGCGCTATTGACCAGTGGCTGGGCGGCAGACCCGTGATGGGCCTTGAAAAGTCATTTGAATCACGCATGGGACAACTCAAGGACGGGGAAATTGACGAGATGATGAAGGATGCCGATCCAGGCACCCGCGTCGAACCCGAAGGCGAACATGGGGCGGGGTATTCGACAGACAAAGCCGTTCAGGAAAGTCGACGTTGCCTGCAGTGCGATTGCCGGAAGGCGACGCACTGTAAGTTACGCGACTATTCCGCCGAGTATGGGGGCAGCCAGAAGGTCTATACGGGAGGAGCGAGGACGAAGTTTACCCGGCTTGTGTCCAATACCCCTCACCTTAATCCTCTCCCCCAAGGGGAGAGGGGTGGGGTGAGGGTCTCTTCTGCTAGCCAAGTCATCTTTGAGTCTGGCAAATGCATCAAGTGCGGAATCTGTGTGCACCTGTCTGGTCTAGCCTTCCTCGGGCGCGGTTACGAGACCATAGTGGGTGTCCCCTTCGGCGATTCATTGGAATCCGCCCTAGGCAGCACCGCCGCCGAATGTGTCTCAAAATGCCCGACCGGGGCGCTGGCGTGGAAAAAACCCATTCAATAGGCCATTCAGTCGATTGATAGAGGCATGAAAAAATCATACGCTGAAGTAAGAATTCGGCAAATAGCCTTTTTTATTTGATTCCCAAAAACTGCGAGGATTCAGAATTCGAGCACCCTTGTATTCAGTGATGACCAGCAAATCTTTGTCTCCTGTGACGATGGCATCTGCATTCCCAGGATAAACCAACCCAAGAATCATCAGGTCATCGGGATCCCTGCAAATCCCCTTATCAACATGTTCCGGCTCGACGATTTCGGCGCCATGACGAAGCACTCTCACATATTCAGCAACAATAGCGGCCGGAACCTTGAGCTTGAATCTCAGCTTCTCTTCAATTTCCTTCAAAATTCCTTCACATAAAACGATGCGATGATGCTCAAGGCAAAGTTCCATGATCGCCTCACACAGGCCACGAGAAGCGGCGCCGGCGATGGCGACATTGGCATCAATAATGACTCTCATGACAAGGCCTTGAAGATGTCGTCATCCGTCAGAAGTCCTTGGGCTTCGGCAAAGGGAAGAATTCTTTTGCGAACGGATCGGAATTTTTCGACAGCGACATAGCGCCTGAGGGACTCTCGCACAATGTCACTGACAGCCTTATGCTCATTCCGACTGATTTCATCGAGATCGCTCTTCAGTAACTCCGGTAGTCGAATGGTGAGTGTTGTCATATCTTTATTCTTCTGTAATACAATGTAGTGCAACACCCTTGGTTTGTCAATTTTGATTGCATCGAACGTCGCAAATCTCGGGCGGCGAGCTTGCGAACCGTACCGAGCATTTGTTGGTTCGATTTCTATTTGTTCAGCAGCTCCGAGTGAGAACCTGTGCGTTCAAAGATCACAGTATCCTTTTCGAGTTTGTATATGAGCAACCAGTCTCCGGCTAGGTGGCACTCACGTCGGCCTTGGTAGTTTCCGATCAACTTATGATCACGTAGTGCGGGCGGCAAGTCCTGCTCCTCGGCTATCCAAGTCATGACTTGCTTGAGCCTTGCGATGTCCCGACCGGACTTGACAGCTTTCTTGTAGTCCTTCTGGAATTGCCCGGTGGTTCTTAGCGTCAGCATTTGTCGAGTGCCTCAAACATCTTGTCGAGACTGTCGAACGTATTGAGATCCTCGCCACGGTCTGTCGCCTCAAACGTCTTTCGGGTGGTCACGTTGGGTACTTCCACGGGAAAGGGAAGGCCTCGGCGAAGGCGTATCTGGCTGTAAAACATGGTGATGGCCTCGGTAGTCGTGACGCCCAGCCGCTGAAGGAGCTTCTCGACATCATCCTTCAACCCCGGTTCAACTCGTGCTCTGATCGTTGCTGTTCTGTTCATTCGGTATACCTCCATATCTTGGAAATATGATGGCCCACATGGGCTACAGGGTCAAGCGAAGAGTTTGCTTCTTTTCCTCTGCAAATCGAACATTGCGGTTCACTGGCGACGAGCCCGTCAGGGCGAGGCGTACAGTGCGGCCGGTGGTTCGGTTATGTATAAATCAGTGGAAACGATTCCGGAGTCTGAAGCGAGTCCAAGGAAAGATCGACATCCAGATCAGGCCAGGAGAGATGATCCTCATGGAGAAGTTGAACATTTAGGATCTGGTCAGCTGTGGCCCCCCGAAACCATGGAAAATCTCCATAGTGGCGGATGAAAACGCAACCGGCTTGTTCAAGCTGGCGGATGAGATCGATCCGTTTTATGCGAACTGAAGTTCCGCAACATGCCGGACATGAGGAATGAATCCACTGGCAAGATCTTCGTAAATATCCTTCAGATTCTCCTGAAGCTCTTCCAGTGTTTCCCCTTGAGTCATATAGTCAGGGTATTCTTCCAAGTGCCCCATCCACATTTCCTCTTCTTGCCAGTATACGTACCTCATCGTTTTCATAGATTTAAACTATTCTTTTTATCAATGAGAATTGCTGTAACCCAACGTTCCGCAGCAGGGGCGCGTAGCGTACCCTGACTGCGGTTGTTGGCCGAATTATCGGTATGCATCTTTTCGATCA
>CAZOZF010000048.1:14084-17732 GCA_964584205.1 uncultured Verrucomicrobiota bacterium | reverse complement strand
TCGACTCCCGATTCCCGCCGCTAAAACCACCAAGGTCATACTCATAGGCACTCCTTTTTCACGCCTCATTACCGGCCGAGACGGCCGGCTCCAAAATCGAGTCTAAGTCCGACAGGTTGCCAGGATTCGCTCCATCGCGTCCGCCTGGGTTTCCATACTCTCCACCATCTTAAACTGTACCCGGCACCGGTCAAGGTTCTGGCCGGGCCGCTTTGTCTTGAAGTAGACATCGCCCTGAAGGTAGTCCGTCAGGAATCGCATTCCGATCATCAGTGTGATCAATCGCCCGGAAAAAACAAGTTCCTCCCGTTCGGCAGGGTTGAGGAACCGTGCCTCGGACAAGTAACCGCGCGCAATCGGCTCGAACATTTCAATCCGCATCCGAACCTTGCCCAGATCCCGCTCATCCTCAGGCGCGGCGGCGGTGGCGCTACGGACCATGTCGCCAAAGTCATACAGGGCCAGCCCCGGCATGACCGTATCGAGATCAATAACACACACTCCCTTTCCGGTGACATCGTCAAGCATCACATTATTGAGCTTGGTGTCGTTATGGGTGATCCGCTCGGGGATTTCCCCCTTGGCATGGCGCTCCAGCAGGCGCCCGCACTGGGCGGCGCGCCGCTCGACAAATGCAATTTCAGCACTCACCTCAACGGCCCTGTTACAGGAATCGGCCGCAATGGCCGCCTGCAAGGCTTTCAGCCGGATCGGAGTGTTGTGGAAATTGGGAATCGTCTCATGCAACCTTGGCGCAGGCAGGTCGGCCAGCAGGTTCTGAAACCGCGCATAGGTACGGGCCGCCTCGAACGCCTGCCGCTCGTTCTGTATGGTATCATAGGTAAGCGCACCCTCAACAAACAGATACATCCGCCACCAGTTCCCATCGCTATCCTGATGACAAGGCTGCGCGTCACGGGTGAATACCACACACAAGGAATGCCGGGTGACATCCCCCACCCCCTCCGCCGTCAAGCGGGCGCGGACATGATTGGTCACGCGCACGATGTTGTCCATGACGGCCAGGGGATCCTTAAAAATGTTATGATTAATGCGCTGGAGCAGATAGTGCACCGGCGCGCCAGCCATGTTGTAGGTTACCTTGAACGTATCATTAATATGACCGGATCCGTAAGGCGCCGCTCCGACAAAATCACCCCACGCCCTGAACCGCTTAACGACATCCTGAAACTTGAACGTCCCCGCTCCACTGCTCATTAGGCCCCCTTTCTGGCATCCGCCACCCCTCGATACGGAGCCCAGTCGGGCTCATTCTCGAAAATCCAGCGATAGTAATCCTTCTCCTTGAGCTCTCCCCCAGCGGCCTCATCCACGATTACCTTGCAAGCCGGATGCAACTGGAGGGCCGACGCCGTGACCATCGAGGTCACGGGTCCTTCGAGCGCCTTCGCCATAATGGCGGCCTTACTCGCCCCTGTCGCCAACAGCACAATCTCCCGGGCATCCAGAATCGTTCCCACCCCCATGGTCATCGCCCGCCGGGGCATGAGGTGCGGCTCATCACCGAACACCGTCGAATTGACGGCAATGGTGTCAGGGGTGAGCGACTTGTCGCGCGTACGGGATCGCAAGGACGACAACGGCTCGTTGAAGCCGATGTGTCCATCGTGTCCGATCCCGAGCAACTGCAGATCCAGGCCGCCGCAGGCTGCTATTTTCTCCTCGTAGCGGCGAGCCGCCATCTTGAGATCAACGGCCATGCCGTCGGGCAGGTGCGTATTGCGCAAATCAATGTTCACGCGACTGAACAAGTGCTTCTTCATATAAGCGTGATACGAGTGGGGATCATCCGGTGCCAGTCCGATATATTCATCCAGATTGAAGGTCCGGCACAGGGAAAAGTCCAACCCCTCGTTCGTGTGCAGTCCCGCCAGAATGTCATAAACCACTTCCATGGTGCGCCCGGTGGCCAATCCAAGCACCAGATCATGTTTCTCGCGCAATCGTGCAGCAATCAAGCGCGCCGCCAATTGGGCCGCGTCCCCGGCCGTAGGTCTCAGAATCACTTCCATAACACCTCCTCCAACCATTGTTTCATCACACGCCCCCCTGTCGGGAGGAACCTGGCGCTCCCCGCCGCAAGGTCATGACGCGCCCTGTCCCGCCAGTGACCAGCCCGATACAACGTGGCAAACCGGTACTCAGGCGCCGCGCCCCCCTGCCCGCCCACAATTTCGCCACCCCGCCGCACATTGTCCTGCATCCAGGCGGGAAGCGTCAAATGATAGGGATTCCGCTGAACTTCACCCACATGCCGGGATAGTGCTGCCACCAAGTCCGCGACCTCCGAAACACTCGACTCCACCATCAGGTTCGGAGTTGCCATCGCACCCCAGAACTCGGTTTCAATCAGCCCGCACCGGAATCCCGCCGGCATGGAGGCCAGGGCATCCATGACCAGATGATGAGTCCCGATGTGCGAGGCATTCCAATCCGTACTGTGGGGAAATACCACAAACTTTGGCTGGTGGCGCGTCAGAATGTTTTGGATGACCTCAATGGCGCCACACCAGTGGTCGGGCTCTTCCGCACGGGCCTTGGGCGTGATTCGCGCAAGACCGCCCGGCGTTGAGCATTCAACAGACCAGCTCAGAAAGGAACAGGCCTGCTGAAGTTCGGCCCAGCGGGCGGCCTGACGGGCCTTGTTACTGCCCAGCGTCACGGCGACATTCACAATCTGTAATCCCGCCTCCCGAGACAGGCGAAGCGGCAGCGCGCCCGTAATACACTCATCATCGGGATGCGGAGAAAACAGAAGCACCTTCCCCGCATCCGGGCTTGCCTTGGAAGACGAAGGGGAATTCAAACCACCCAAAGGAAGGGCACGCCCGGCCTTTGCCCATTCGTCAAACTGGGTGATCCATGACAGATAAGGATTATGATGACTCGTCATGATTTCACCTCAGGCAGACTGGCCGCAGCGACGGATTGTCCAACCCGCCGCGCTTTCTCGTCCGGCATAAACACATTCACCCGCCCGGCCAGTTCAGGAAACTCCGTCTTCAGAACCTCATGGGCTTTTTCCAGAATGATCTCCCCACCGGGTCCGGAGGTAACCCGTCCCAGAATCAGCAGGTGGTCGAAGTCGTAGAATTCACGATACCACGACACGGTGTAACCCAGATAAACTCCGATGGTTTCATAGATTTGTCGCGCGCGGGGATCGCCCACCTTCATCAACATCTGGACAATTTTCAAACGCTCTGGCAACGGCAAATCATCCTCGAACGTGATGCCCGCCGCCGGGGCCAGTTTGTTTACGGCTTGTTGCGAAAAGTACATCGCCCCCACCCCGACATCGCCAGACCACTCATCCGCCGCCGCAGACGGGTTGAAATCCACGGGAGCAAACGCCAGTTCAGTCAACCGTCCAGTCAGTCGCCCATTCGGATCGAAATATCCGGCCGCCTCACTTGACCCCATGGCCACGCCGAGAATAGCTTTCGTCTCCAGTGAAAGGGCTCCAGCCAGCGCGGTGACATCGCCATCGTTCGCCACCTCAACCGGGACCTGCCATTCCTGTTGAAGACGATTAAACAGGCCCTGGGCCTGCGCATATTGACCGGGCGGAACCGCACGAAAGAGGGACGCCACCATAATCCGGTTGGCGACCACCACACCGGCCGT
>CAZOZF010000048.1:0-13984 GCA_964584205.1 uncultured Verrucomicrobiota bacterium | reverse complement strand
TCGCTGTATTCCTCCTGAAGTCGGCGACACAACCATTCAGGGCCCGCCACCCTCAATCTCCAGCCTCCCGCCGACCAGAGCAGGAATTTCACCACCCGCTCGGCCAACCGAAAAATTCTATCGTCCGACCAGCCTGACGGTAGAGCCAGATCATACCGCGCCATCCCGCCCGATTCGCGCTCCCAGGCTATCGCCAATCGTTCTCCCGTTGACGCCTCACGAGCCGCCTTCATCGCCACAATCATCGGATCGAACGCCTGATCCAAGGGCGCCGGAACGGCCAGAGCTGACAGTGTTCTTTGTGCTTTCTTAATCATGTGAAGCAGTCTATTTTGTTATGAATAATAAATAAATAGCGGCATTGACTGAATATTTAACAATTATGACTGCCCCAAAAAACATTCAGCGGGAGTTACTGGCTTGCCAATCCCTGGCGAAACGCCTGCCCGAACCCGGGGATCTCTTCACCGGGATTCAGGGCTGTCTTACGGTTCTGCCAACGAACCCTCTTCAGTTCCACCGGCATAGCGACCGCTACCTGCTTATGGGCGCGCCCTTTCTGCATCACCGCTTTGTACTCGTCACCTGCCTTCGTGAACCCGGGTGCATTGTTTTGGACGGCTCGGTTTTCCGGATTGAACCGGGTCAAAGTCTGCTGATTTTCCCCTACCAGAGCCACTACTTCGCACGATTGGAACATCCCGAACGGATCAGTTGGCTGTTCACCACCTTTGAATACCCGGCACCCGAGACGTTGGAGCCGTTGCGCAATACTCCCCTGTTGCTAACGCCACAGAATCTCCAGCGGCTTCAGCGCGTCACGTCCGCGTCCCTTCCGGCACGAAAAGGCGGGGATGAGGTCACCCATGATAGTCCCCTTGAAGTTGCCCTCCTCTTGAGCGGTCTGCTGCAACAGAAACGCCGCCGGGGAAAACATTTCGGCGCCCACCCCCTCCCGGAGGGGCCCCAGACACAGTTCCTCCGCCCTCTATTTGCCCACATTGACAGGAATCTGGAGGGGGTTCTCCGGACAGAAGACCTGGCGCATTGCGTTCACTTGTCACCGAGTCGCCTCCGGGCGCGCTTCAAACACACCCTCGGGATCGGGCTTGGGGAATTCATACGCAACACGCGTATTCACCGCGCTTGCAGCCTGCTGAAAAGCACCGACTTGAGCGTCTCCCAGATCGCCGAAAAATGCGGATTCAACTCCGTCTATGCGTTCAGCCGCACCTTCCGGAACATCGTGGGCAAACCTCCGACTCTCTTCCGGAACGACAGGCAATACCCTTAATCCTAGAAACGTTTCAGATGACTAAATCGGCGTTTCGGAACCTGCACACACAACCAGGGCAGACGCATCTAAATTACCCAAAAATCAAGAGTTTTGACAGAATTCACAGAATGTTCAGAGAGGATAGACAGGATGGGAAAAGACGGAGCGGGTTCAAGAGGCATCGGCGATCCGTCAAAATTCAAATCGCCAAGCGGCCTTGATCACGCTCATGAGCAAGGAATGACGCCGGGGTGCGCACCCAAAGGCGATAAACAGACGTGTCGAGAAAATCCGAAAAATCCTGACGGTCAAGAGTCAGCAACACGTCACACTGTTCCGCCAAAGCGGTAAGCAAAATCGGTTTGTCTTTCGTCTTGATGAACAATAGAGGCCGATCATGCACCAGTGTCTCGCGGACAATCATCAGTCGGGGCTGAAGACGGTCGCGCCATTCCCCGGTTACGGCGGCGGGCAATTTACCGAGGTTCCGGTTAACTTCCTCAACACAGTAGAGCGAGGTGACAAGTTCCCAATGCTGGTCGAGCCCGAAGTCAAAAATCGCCCGCGAGGCTCCACTGGATGATCCTGCTGCAGCAAGCAGAACACTGGTATCCAGAAAGATCTTCAAGCCCGGGGTCGCCCCTTTCGGGAAACTTTCCGCAACGCCAGCATGGCCTCTTCATCCTCGCGAATCCAGGACTGGATGGTTCCCGCCGGAATGTCGCGAACCGGCATGGCGGCGGCGGGATGCAGAAAGACCCCACCGTCCCGCTCCTCGACCACGATCAAGGGGTTGTCCATGCGATCCAAACCCATTCGCCGTCGAATCGAAGGCGGCAATGTAATCCCCCCCCGTTTATTTAAAGTAAGCGTTGTCATGCTGATATTCTGCAATACCGCATTGCGGCAGTCAAGCACAGATAGGGATAGGTTGCTTGTCGATAGGCCTCAAGAAGTCGATCCGCCCAACCCCTGGCTTGGCCGACATTTGATTGTTTTTTAATTGCATACATGTAAAACTTGCCGCATCATTTACACCTATGTATTCAAGAGAATTCAGGGACTGTCTCCCGCGAATTCCTGGCAACCAGAATGCGACACCCGGCGCGCTACGGGCTCGCAAGCTCTCCCCTCCAAAGGAGAAGACCGAAGGTCTTGGAGGGCGGAGCCTGCGACGCCGCTGTAACCAGACGGCATAGGCGTGTTCAAGGAGAGCCCCATAGTGTCACCGCGCCATCAGGTTCCTCGAAGCACCCGAACCCCGGTTAGCCGGGCGCCAGCTTTCTCGAAGCTGAGGATCTCCTTCACGGACTTCATATACTCCGCTTGGATCAACCGGTCCACAAAACCGGGATTGGCTGTCGCAAGGTTGGGGACCTCAAGGACCGCCTTCGCCACGCCGAGTGATTCGACACCACCTTCGTTCAGGAATTGGCCGATCAGGGAGAGCGCTTCCGACTTGGGCACACCATAGTGGTGCTGCAAGGCGAAATAAACCTCCGAGGCCACCATGTCGGATACAACCATTGTCGCTCCCCGCCCCTGAAGCGCCCGCATCTCCATCAAAGCCAGACTGGCTTGCGACTCCGGCGTACCCGTGAGTAATCGCAGGATAAATGACGTGTCGAGTCCAATTCTCATTTTCCCGCTTTCCCGGGAGCAGATAATGCCGCCTCGCCAGTGCGACCGCGCACGATACTGTCACGCACAGAACCCATATCATGTTTAGCCACCTTCCGGGCATACCTTTGCGCAGCACCAAACCAGGCCGGGGCGGCAAGTTCCGCATCTTTCACCACCGCCCGGTCACGCTTGTCATCCGGCTCCTCAATCCAGTCAAGAAAGAGATGCATCACGATCTCGCGAACAGGCTGCCCCTGCAATGCACTCTTGGCTTTCACCCGCCGGTACAGGTCATCCGGTATATCGATAGTGGCTTTCATGTAAACAATATAACCATATTCCTGTATTACCGTCAAAACGTCATTTCGCCTAGTCTTGAGCAACTTCCATGGCAATCCGCCACCATCCCAATAGACACGATTCTTTCCGAGCCTGTCGCGGCCCTTCGGCAAGGCTCAGGGGAGCCAGGGGACTGCCCCTTCCACAGTGGGCTTCGCACCACACCATTCACGCCTTACGCGAGAGAGAGACTGGGATAATTACATTTCATTTTCGAAACCGCTTGACCGTTACGGCCTTCCTCGTTATATTCGCAAGTCTTGTCGAAATGGGATGTTGTGCAAAGAGTGGGCTCGTCCCACTCTTTTATGTATCGGAGGGGCTCCGAAACGGCCTGTGGCTGAGGATTATTATGAACGGCGAACTTTCAGCAATTTTGAGTTTTCTTGAAAAAGAGCGTGGGATTGACCGGGAAACCCTGTTTCAAACGGTCGAATCCGCACTGCTGTCTGCCTCCCGCAAGAGCGTGGGCCCGGCTAAAAACGTCCGTATCCACATGGATCGTAAAACCTGTGATATCAAGGCGTTCGCCACAGTGACCGTGATCGACAAAGTGGTGAATCCGCATGACGAAATCACGCTGCCGGATGCCCGCCGTCTCAAACCGGATGTCATGGTCGGGGATACCATTGAAATCGAAGTCACCCCAAAAAATTTCGGCCGTATTGCCGCCCAAACCGCAAAACAGGCTATTCTCCAGAAAATCCGGCAGGCGGAACGTAATATCGTGTATGAAGAATACCGCGACCGGGTCAATGACATCGTGAGCGGAACCATCCGCCGGTTCGAACGGAGCGATATTGTTGTGGATCTCGGCCGGGCAGAAGCCATTCTCGGTGCCAAGGAACGGATTTCCACCGAAATCTACCAGATCGGCGACCAGGTTCGCGCCTTGGTGGTCTCGGTGCAGGACAACCCGTCCGGACCCAGCATTATCCTGTCCCGTAGCCATCCGGATTTTGTCCGTCGCCTGTTCGAACTTGAAGTCGCTGAAATTGGTGATAAGACCGTGGAAATCAAGGGGATAGCACGCGAAGCCGGTTTCCGGTCGAAAATCGCTGTAGTCTCCCGTGATTCCAAGGTTGACCCCGTCGGAGCCTGCGTCGGCATGCGGGGCGTCCGCGTGAAAAACATTGTCCGGGAACTTTCCGGTGAGAAAATTGATATCGTCCGCTGGAGCGACGACATCAAGACCTATGTCGCCAATTCCCTTTCCCCCGCCAAGTTGTCCAAAGTTGAGATTGATCCCGACAAGACGCGTGTCATCCATGTGACCACGGAAGCGGATCAGCTTTCACTGGCGATCGGCAAGCGTGGCCAGAATGTCCGCTTGAGCTCCAAACTGCTCGGCTGGAAAATTGATGTCCAGAAGGATGAGGGCAATATCACCTTCGAGGAAAAGGTCGCCAAGGCGGTCGACAGTCTGGCGGCAATTCCCGGAATCGGCCGTGCCAATGCGGAAAAACTGGTTCAAGCAGGCTTCCTGAACATTGAAGGTATTCTGGCCGCTGAAATATCCGATCTCGAGGCCACCGGTGAATTTGACGGCGCCACATCCAAGACGATCTATGAAGCCGCCGCCGCCGTGCAACCGATCGTACAGGAGCCTAGCGAAATAGTCCCATGAGAGTACACGAAATAGCAAAGGAGTTGGGGCTCAACAGCAAAGAGCTGTTGGACCAGTTGACGGCACAGGGCGTCGAGGCCAAGAATCACATGAGCACCCTGGATGCCAGCGTCGTGGAACGGCTTCGCGCTTCCGCCAAGAAGCCCGCCACGATTGCCCCGCCGCCTGCCCCCGCGCCCATCGCCGTCAAGCCTGTCGCCGCTCCCGCGCCTATCCCTGTTGTGATCCCCCCCGCCGCACCGGCACCAGTTCCCGCACCGGCACCTGCTCCTGCGGAAAACAGCAAAATCATCATCCTGAAGGGACCCGTTGTGGTTCGCGATCTTGCCGGCTTTCTGGGCGTTCGCCCGAACCAGCTGATCGCCGAACTGATGCGGCTGAACGTCCTGGCCTCCATCAGCGAGCATATCGAAATCAAAGACGCCGCGCGGGTTGCCGAAAAGCACGGTTTTACCGTTGAACGGGAAAAGAAAATCGAGCACAAACCTCTGATCAAGAAAGAGACCGTCGAAGAGGTAGTCGAAAAGAAAAAGGCCGAGGAAAAGGCACATCGCCCTCCTGTGGTCACCGTGTTGGGTCATGTTGACCATGGCAAAACCTCCCTGCTGGATCGTATCCGGAACACAACGGTCGCCAAGGGCGAATCCGGCGGAATCACCCAGCATATCGGAGCTTCAACGGTTACCGTCGGCGAAAAAAGCATCACATTCCTCGATACCCCGGGCCATGCCGCTTTCACGGCCATGCGCGCCCGTGGCGCCAACATGACCGATATCGCCATTATCGTGGTGGATTCACAGGATGGCCTGATGCCCCAGACCAAGGAAGCCATCCAGCATGCCCAGGCGGCCAATGTCCCCATTATTATTGCCATCAACAAGATGGATCTTCCCACCGCCAATCCCGATAAGGCCAAGAAACAGCTTCAGGCCATGGAAATGACGCCCGAGGAATGGGGCGGGAAAACCATCGTCTGCCAGGTCAGCGCCCTCACCGGCGCAGGCGTTCCCGAATTGCTGGACATGATCCTGCTCCAGGCGGAAATGATGGAACTTCAGGCAAACCCGAACCAGGCGGCAAAAGGCTTTGTGATTGAGGCCCAATTGGAATCCGGTATGGGCCCGACCGCCAATGTTCTGGTAGCCAATGGCACCTTGAACGTGGGCGATGTCATTCTCTGCGGTTCGCATTGGGGCCGGGTGCGCGCTCTGATCAATGACCATGGCCTGAAAGTCAAATCTGCAGGCCCCTCCGTCCCGGTGAAATGTCTTGGATTGTCTGGCGTTCCTAACGCTGGCGCCCCCTTTGAGATCCTTAAAAACGACCGCGAGGCGCGAAACGCCGCCGAAGAACGCGCCGCCGCCAGCAAATTAACCCAGCTGACCGCCCCGAAACGCGCCTCCCTGGCAACCCTCTTCGAGAAGATGAAGGAAAACAAGGACCGGATCGAACTTCAACTGATGATCAAGGCCGATGTGCAGGGCTCACTCGAAGCCATCGATCACGCGCTCAAGCAGATCAAGAGCGACAAGGTATCCCTGAATATCCTCATGAGCGGAGTCGGCAGTATCACGGCCAATGACATTCTTCTGGCGAGCGCCTCGGATGCCATCGTGCTGGGCTTCCATGTCTCCATCGAGGAAGGCGCCAACAAGATGGCCAAGAAGGAAGGCATCGAAATCCGGCTCCACAGCATCATTTACGAATTGATTGACCAGGTTCAGGAAGCCATGGTCGGCCTCCTCAGCCCCATCCTGAAGGAAAAAGTGGTTTCACACGCCCTTGTCCAACAGGTCTTTACCATTTCAAAAACCGGCGTCATTGCCGGGTGCATGTGCACCGATGGAAAGATCACCTCCCGGCTCAAGGGTCGGGTCAAGCGCGAGGGAAGCGTGCTCTTTGAGGGCAAAATCGTCTCCCTGCGCCGGTTCCAGAGCGATGTCAGCGAGGTTCGGGAAAGTCAGGAATGCGGCATCATGCTGGATAACTTTACCGCCTTTGCCGAAGGCGATATCCTGGAATTTTACGAAGTGGAACGGATTACCCAAACCCTGTAACCGGGGGTTCGCGGACCATGAAGACGGATCGTCTGACCAGAGTCAATGAACTCCTTCGCCGCGAAATCGGCGTGATTCTCTATCGCCTCCTGGCCCAGTCCCAGTTCGATCTGGCCGCCCTGACCATTACCCACGTCATTACCAATAGCGACCTGCGAAGTGCCCGGGTTCTGGTTTCCATCCGCGGCCATGAACATGAACGCCAGGCCATGCTGCACCGCATCCAGCACCTGCACGGCGAAATCCAGGAGGGCATCGCCAAGGTCGTCATCCTGAAATACACCCCGAAACTCGTCTTCGCCTTGGATTCCTCCATCGAAATCGGCGACCGCGTCCTGGATATCCTCTCGAAACTCCCGCCACCCGCCACAGGAGACACCGACACGCCTTCTCCCCCGTCCGAAACGGAGGAAAAGGATCTCTCATGAGTCTAGGCGACCCGTTTGACGGCATTCTGCTGGTGGACAAACCGGCCGGCCCCACCTCTCATGATGTGGTTCACCATATCCGCCGCCATTTCAAACTGAAAAAGGTCGGTCATGGCGGAACCTTGGATCCCGCCGCCACCGGACTGCTCGTCATCCTGCTGGGCCGCGGCACCCGGGTCTCCAACCGGTTCATGTCATCCGACAAAACCTACGAAGGCACCCTCCGGCTGGGAATCACCACCGATTCCCAGGACGCCGATGGAAACATTATCCGGGAAGCGGATCCCTCCGGAATCACCCGGGAACACCTTGAAGCCGCCATGGCCCCCTTCAAGGGCGATATGTTTCAGACGCCCCCCATGGTTTCCGCCGTCAGAATCAATGGCGTTCAACTGTACAAGCTTGCCCGACAGGGTGAAGAGGTGGAACGAAAACCCCGCTTCATCCATCTCTTCGAATTCCGCCTCCTGAATTTCGCGCCTCCTTTCGCCTCCTTTGTCCTGCGCTGCAGCAAGGGTACCTATGTGCGGACCATCTGCCATGACATTGGAGAAGCGCTGGGCGTGGGAGCCCATCTCTCCCAGCTTCGCCGTACGGAATCCGCAGGCTATGAGGTCCGGAACGCCACCCCCTTTGAGGCCCTGCTCTCCATGAATCAGGTTGATCTCCTGGATGTGGTACTCCCCCTTCACACTCTGTCCGTCCGGGATACAAGCCCCTGACACTACTGAAAACAACGGGAATGAAAATCATTCACCAGATAGCCGGATTAAGCCGCCACACACGGCCGGTATGCCTGGCCGTTGGATTCTTCGACGGCGTACACCTCGGACATCAGGAGGTGTTGCGCCAGACCCTGGCCCGGGCGCGGGCAATCGGGGGCGAAGCCTGGGCCATGACCTTTGATCCGCATCCACTCAAAATCCTCGCGCCCGACTCCGCCCCGCTCCTGCTCACCGATACCCGTCATAAACTGGAGCTTCTGAGACAATTCGGCCTGGATGGATGTCTTCTGGTTCCCTTTAACCGTCGCTTCGCCACCACCCCCGCAGACGTCTTCCTGAAAAAACTCGAGCGCGGAATTCCATCCCTTCATTCCATTTTTATGGGCAACGATTGGCGGTTCGGACATCAGGGAACAGGAGACAGCACCATGCTGTCCACCTGGGCCCGCTCCCGGAATATCAGGGTGTATCAGGTCCCCTGCGTCCAGAACCGGAACCAGGCCGTCTCCAGCACCCGTATCCGGAAAGCCGTCTCCGCAGGCCGGTTGTCCGCAGCCGCAACCCTCCTCGGGCGCCCGTTCAGCATTCTGGGCACGGTGATTCAAGGGAACCGGATTGGACGGAAACTGGGCTACCCGACCGCCAATCTCGACCCCCGCAACGAGGCCCATCCCCCAACAGGCGTGTATGCCGTTCAAGCCCTTGTCGGCCGGCGCTCTTTCCCCGGAATTGTCAATTTCGGCCATCACCCGACCGTGGCGCGTGTTGCAAGGCCTTTGCTGGAGCTTCATTTATTCGACACCCGGACACCCCTCTACCGGCGCCGGATCGAGGTGTTCTTCCTGCACCGCCTGAGGGCCGAACAAAAATTTCCGGATCTCAAGACCCTCACCCGCCAGATCTCGTGCGATGAACAGGCCGCCCGACGTGTTCTCGCCACCCCCGTCCTGAAGAATTCTTGGATCAGGGCTTTACAACGATGGCACCCCGAGGCTATAGTCCGTCAAACAAATAAGTAAGAAAGAATAGAGAAAAGAAAGGGAATAGGGCTCAGTTACCGTATGGATTCCAAAGTTAAGAGCACAGTTCAGAAAGAATTCCGGAGACACGCCAAGGACACGGGGTCTTCCGAAGTTCAGGTAGCCTTGTTGACACGTCGCATTGAGGAGCTCACCGAGCATCTCAAGCTTCACAAAAAGGACCACAGCTCACGCTATGGCCTGCTTAAAATGGTCAGTGCCCGTCGTCGTCTCTTGAATTACATCAAGACGAAGGATGAGGCCGGTTACCAGGACGTTATCAAACGCCTGAAACTCCGCCGCTAAGGGTCATTGACAGTAGGCAGGTTTGTTTCCCTTTTGTGATCATCAGTCACGGGAAGCAATCTGCCTGTAACACCTCCCTATTCAGAAAGAACACATGAAAGAACCCGTATCTGTCAGCGTCGCCCTCGGCGACAAAACCATCATCCTCGAAACCGGCCTCCTGGCTCTGCAAGCCAAGGGCGCCACCACGGTCCGCCTGGGTGACACCGTCATCCTCTCGACCGCCTGCGCCTCGGAATCCCCCCGCGACGGAATCGATTATTTCCCGCTCCAGGTGGAATACCGCGAACGGTTCTCAGCCGCCGGAAAATTCCCCGGTGGTTTCTTCAAGCGTGAAGGCCGTCCCTCGGAAAACGAGATCCTGGCCGCCCGCTTCACCGACCGGCCGATCCGCCCGCTCTTTTCCGAGAGCTACCGGAACGATGTCCAGATCGTCGGAACCCTGCTTTCCGCCGATGGCGAGAACGCCGCCGACATCCTGTCCATCCTGGGCGGCAGCGCTGCGCTGATGCTCAGCGACCTCCCCTTCCATGGTCCGATCGCGGGTGTCCGCGTGGGCCGTGTGAACGGGAAGTTCATCATCAATCCCACCGTGGCCGAGCGCGCGGAAAGCGATCTGGATCTGGTGTATGCGGGTAATCGCAAGACCCCGACCATGATCGAGGGCGATTCCAAGGAACTTTCGGAAGCCGATCTCGTGGCCGCCATGCGTTTTGCGCACGAAGCCTGCGTCAAATTGTGCGATGCCCAGATCGAACTGCGTAAAAAGGCGGGACTTGGCGACAAGGTCGTCACGGAAGCCCCGGCCGATACCACGTTCCTGGACGCCGCCCGAAGCTTCATTGGCGCCGAATTGTCACAGGCCTACCTGATCGCCGGCAAACAGGAGCGAAACGGTACCGTTGGCAAACTGAAGGAAACCTTCAAGGCCAAGATGACCGAGAAGTTCCCCACCATCACGAAGGAGCCGTTGCGCGCCACCTTCGACGAACTCTGCATCGAGGTCGTCCGGGCCAATGTCCTTGAGCGCGGCAAGCGCATCGACGGGCGTGGCGCGGATGATGTGCGCCCCCTGACCGCCAAGGTCGGCCTGCTTCCCCGCGTTCACGGCTCGGCCTTCTTCGGTCGCGGCGAGACACATGCGCTGGGCACAGTCACCCTCGGCACCAGCGGCGACGCCCAGGATATGGACGCCATCACCGGCGGCCCCACCTCCAAGGCGTTTATGCTGCACTACAACTTCCCGCCCTACAGCGTCGGCGAAACCGGCCGCTTCGGCTCACCCGGTCGCCGGGAAATCGGCCATGGCAATCTTGCCGAACGGTCGCTGGCGGAAGTCATCCCGAAGGATTATCCCTACACGGTCCGCCTGTTGTCGGACATCATGGGTTCGAACGGTTCGAGCTCGATGGCCAGCATCTGCGTGGGCACCCTCGCTCTGATGGATGCGGGCGTCCCGATCACCGCTCCGGTCGCGGGCATTTCCTGCGGCCTGTTCTCGGCGCCGGGCAAGGCCAAGACCGTTGTGGATATCCTGGGCGACGAGGATCATTGCGGCGACATGGATTTCAAGGTCGGCGGAACCCGCAAGGGAATCACCGGCTTCCAGCTGGATCTCAAAATCCGCGGACTGGAATGGAACATTGTCGAGGAGGCTTTTGAAAAGTGCCGTATCGCCCGGATGAAGATCCTGGACTTTATGGAAAGCATCATAGCCAAGCCGCGTGAAGAGCTGTCCCCCTACGCGCCCCGGATTACCGTGGTGACCATTCCGATCGACAAGATCGGCGAACTGATCGGCCCCGGCGGCAAGAATATCCGCCGCATCGTCGAACTCAGCGGCGCCCAGATCGACATCAATGATGATGGCACGGTCAAGGTCTTCAGTAGCAAGGAAGAAGGCATGAAGCTTGCCCTGCGCGAGATCAATATGATCACCGCCGACCCCGAGGAGGGCGTGATTTATGACGGTATCGTGACCGGAATCACCAAGTTCGGTTGCTTCGTCGAGATCTTCCCCGGTCGCGACGGCCTGGTTCACATCAGCGAGTTGGCGGACTTCCATGTCCGAAATGTCGAGGATGTGTGCAAGGTGGGCGACCAGATGTGGGTCAAGTGTATCGGTATCGATGAAAAGGGCCGGGTCAAACTCAGCCGTCGCGCCGCGATGGTCGAGAAAGATGCCGCTCCCGCGCCTGCCGCGCAGTAAGGGATAGTCAGAAAAACATCGAACGGGAAGAAGGGAAACCTTCTTCCCGTTTTTATTGGTCTTTCGGCATCTGAAGCTGAAACTGACGTCCGAACTTGGCCGAGTTGATCGTCAAGGGACTGGGAGCCCTGATTGCCGCTGGGAACGGATTGGTGGCACCCTCCTCAGCCGCCGACTGGGCTTCAAGATCACGAAGCTGGCTATCCTGCATGGGCCGCTCCATGAAATCCCGATAGTCCGCCTCAACCGCCTTCACGCGTCGCCCCAACTCATTCAGTTGCTTGGTCAGCATCGTGTTATCGATCTCCAGGGCAGACACCTTGTCCTTGAGCTGATCGATCTCGACATCACGCCCGGACAACTCGGAGGTGAGGTTGGACGAAAGCGCCGAATGGGCCCATAGGATGTTGCGGGTAATATCCTTGCGCATCGTGGTGGCCGTCTGGACCGAAGCCTGAGCCGCCCCATCGGCCACTTTCTTGATTGCGGAGGTCGCCTCCTGCCGGGATTTTTCAGCACGGGACTTCTGCTCGAGAACATCCGAATTGATCGCACTGATCCGCTCGCTGTTCATCCACACAATCGCCGCCAAAACCCCCGAAAAGGCCACCGTAAACCCCAGCGTCAGCCACAAATTGCGTTTGCGGGCCCGGCGGCGCTCTTCACCGAGAAACTTCTTGAATGAATTCAGGATCGGCAGGGAATCCTCACTCAGCGCCGGATCCCCGGCTAGAACGGGAAGATTCAACCCCTGCCCCGGATCCTGACCCGCAAAACCCGGGGGAGGATTCATCGGCATGGGTTTCTGGAAATTACCGCGCAGCCCCGACATTCGCTCGGAAATACGGGACAGGGCTTCCGCCTGCAACCGCAACACTTCGGTCAGACCGTCAACACCCCGGTGATCCGCCTCTGAATTATTTTTTTCGTCTGTCATGATTTCTTTCGCCGGAACCATTTCCCGAATGTGCCGCCCTTGTTGCTCTCATCCTGCTTCAATGCCTGCCACTTCTTAAGCTCCCGCTGAAGTTGGGCCTCAACCGTATTCAAAACCCCGCCCCCGCGCGCCGGTCCGGGCGCAATCTCCTCAGGCTTTTCCGACGCCCCCGCCCCAACCGGCTCACACTCATCACTTGCGTCGGGGCCCAACACCTCGGAATGAACAACCACCGCGTCAAGAATAGACGGTTTTCGCGCGGATTCCACATTGCCCGCATCCGCCCTTTTCCTCATGTCCCGGATCTGACTCTCGCGCTTTTCGAGCTCTTCCATGGCCCGGGTCATCATTTCGGATGAAGTCTTAATTTCTTTTTTGATTTGCGCAAGCTTTTCCGCCGATTCCTTTTCCTTGCGGGCAGTCTCCGTCTGAAGATACTCGTAGCGCCCCCTGACGGTTTCAAGGTCACGACGCAGCCCGTCCTTCTCCTCTGCGGAAGCCTGAAGTTCCTTTTGAAGCGCCGCGAATTTTTCGTTCAGGGTCAGCCGGGAAAATCGGGCCTCCACTCCTTCCCCCTTCGGAGCCGTTTCGGAATCGGCGGTCCCAACCACGACCCAGTCAATGGGAACCGGCCTGACCTTTTCCCGACCCGACACCTGCTTGAGACTCATGTTAGCGAGCATCAGGTTATTCAGATCCCGCAGGATGGACTCCTTTTCATCCTTCACTTTAAGTTCCGCAGCCCGCCCCTCCCGCTTCGCCTTCGCAAGTGCTTCCCGAACCTGGCTCAACTGGGTTGTCAGAGACTCCACCTCACGACTCCGGCCTTCCAAATTCTCGCGGGTCGATTTTTCCGTTACCAACTGGTGTTGCAGATCCGCCCGTTCAGCCCGGCATACAGTCAACTCGGCCTGACACACTTCCAGTTCAGCCTTGCACGCTTCCAGTTCAGCCTGGCGCGCTTCCAGTTCAGCCTGGCGCGCTTCCAGTTCAGCTTGGCGCGAGCCCCCTTCGGACTGGCACGCCGCCAGCTCGGCCTGACACGCTTCCAGTTCGGCTTCCCATTGTGTCATCTGGTACGCGTGAGCGGTCACCAGGCCTGCCCGGAGCGATTCCCCTTCGCTTTCAAGGATCGCCATCCGGGCGGCCGTGGCCTCAGACTCCACGAGCCGGCGTTGCACGTCCGCAAGATGCTTCTCCTGGTTGGCCCGGTCAAAGTCAGCCTGCTCCAGTTTCGCCTGGAGCTCTTCAATCCGGACATCCCGCCCGGCAACACCCTCCAAAGCCGCCTGGTGGGCCCCACCCAGCTTGCTGATCACGTCCGTCACAATCGTTCCACAACTTCCCAGGATCGTACGGCACTCCTCAACCAACAGAGGCAGGAGCGAATCATCAAGCACAGCCCGGTTCGAGGTCCCTTCCTCAACCAAAGCGACTC
>CAZOZF010000047.1:0-18147 GCA_964584205.1 uncultured Verrucomicrobiota bacterium | reverse complement strand
GTAATCTGCCTTACCCATCCCAGTTCATTGGGATTGAAGGAAATCACCCGTGGAATCATGTTTGGCGGGTCGTTGGTATCGTTTTGATGACTGGGTAAAATGATTCCCGTAAGATGGCCCAAAATATCCCAGGTCATCCAGTTGGTTGTCCCGGCTTGGGAAATCGTCTGGGTGGGATTTCCATAGGCATCGGATTGATAACTGACCCAGTGCCCGTTAGCGTTGGTAATGGATGCTAAGACTCCATGGGGACTGTAGGAATAATGGGTTTCGACAGGCTGGTTGGTGGTGGGGAATAGCCGTTCCACATTGACCGAGCCATTGGTGTAATCCCATTGCGTCAGGCGCCCCTCGGGATCGGTTGATGAAGAGAGGCGATTCCAGTTTGTGTCCCATGTGAATGACCAAGGAACGGTGGATGTCGCTGTATCGTTTTGCCAGTAGTTAGTCGCTTCTCCTCTATCATTGAGGAGGTAACTGGTTGCGGCTAGGCTGCCAAAACGGGTTTGATCTGTTGTTGTGGTGTAATAGTTGGTGATGGCAATAGGGACAATTGTCACATTGTCGTAAAAATACCAGTCTCCGAAAACATTCCCGTCCTGAGGCATTGCGCCAACATTGGTCATGTAATAATTCATGCTGTTGTTCCACAGTTCCCAGCGGTTGTTCCACTCCAAGATACAGTGGTTGGCATTTGTATACTGTCCTTTGCCGTTAAACATTGATTGAAAACTGTAATAGCCCGAGGAAGAGGGCCAATGGGAGTTGGAAACATTGAAGGACATATACTGCCATTCATTCGTTGTGCCATCAAAGATTCCGTTTTGTTCACACGTTATGGCTTGCAGTAACGAGTCATAGTTCAGGAGTTTGACGGTATTGGTGTCGTTCGGACCGTCAATCTTGTTGATTTGCAAGGCAGAGGGATTCGTGCCGAAATAATAATGATAGACCGCGTTGGAGTTTCCTCGTGTATAAGTCACCGTTGTTTTGCCAGAATCATAGGCAACCGTGTGCTCATAATAATTCGTCGCCACATCTACCTTGATGCATTTTGGGGTCAATTGACCTGACGCATTGGTCTGATAGGCATAGGTTGCCACTTCACCAAGTGCGTTTTGGTGTTGAAGTATGGCGTGGACGCCGTTGGTGTCATAGGCATAGGTAGTCAGAAAATCCCCCGAAGATGATCGGGTCACGGCTCCGGTTAATTCGCCGCCAGTATTATACGAATACAGGTAATAAAGGTTCGTGGAGGGGGTGTCCACTCGGATAATGCGGTTGCTGGAATAGGACATCGACAATGCCCTCCCATCGGAATGCATGACCCTGGCAAGACATGCGCTCCCCGCAATATTCGTATAACTGAAGGCTAGTGTATTATCCCATGAATTCGACATAACCTTGATGAATCCATTGGTGCCAAACAGGCAGGAATAACCCGAAGGCAGGGGAAGAAAATATTCACCGGTCGCGGTTAGAGCGACCGTCAGGGGTGGAGCGACAGCACTTCTCCAGATGTTGGTGGTGTCATCCTTCAGCAATATCCGGGTTTCCCCGGAGCCCATTGAGAGGTGAAGGGCAGGAATCGCATTAGTGTAGTTGCCATAGATATAGATGTTGGTGGTCGACGTCAGACTCCAGTCATAGTTATGGCTCCATCGAAATCCCAGACCATGGGTTGTGTTGAGGGCGCTGTTGTAGGCTCGCGCCCATTCCAGATTGAACCCGACCCCGGCAATCCCGAAATCAGGCTCATCAAAAAACATGCCGCCGTTGATGATATTGACTGGTTCGACAGTGCTCGAGTACGGAGTGCCAACATTTGCTGAGACGCTGCTTTCCTGAGTTCCGACAATCACATTCACATTGCTCGTTGACGTCGGCAACAAGCCGTTACCCAAAATATAACTATGAGAATTGACGCCGTTTTCAAGCACCCATCCCAATCCAACATGATAGTGGATAAATGGCTGATCACCCTCCGGCGGGGTGCGATAGTAAGTGCCTGTTTCATTTTCGCCATGATTGTTTCCCCACAAATACAGTCCATTTTCAAAGGAATTATTTGAACCCGACACGGAAAACGTGAATGCAGAATAACTTGGCGCGGCATGAACATCCAGTGCGAGCATGACTAATAAAACCGAGTTCAGCAACCATCTGTCAGTCCGTAACTTGAATTTCTTCACGGCAACCACACCTTTCTGCTCTCGTCGATGGGATAGGAAATCCAGACAATAGGTGTGTTGGTCTTGGAATTGTTCGGATCCGTGTGGGCGACAAATACCTCATTAGAATCACTCAACCCATCCACATCAGAATCACTGTTCGTGGCAGAGGTGTGATACATGAATTTCTCGCGGGCATCAGATAGCCCATCCCCGTCTGAATCCAAGTCAGCATTTCCAGCATTGTAAAATTTCAACCTCTGTGAAAATGCATTCACGTCCACCCAGTTAATGAAGTTAGTGGATGTATTGACATTGGTTGCATTGACAACCAAGTCCCACCAGTTCCCAATTAGGTCAGGACTGGTAAATATATCCACCCTGTTCGTAAAGCCATCGGGATAGGCCAAAGTCAGTTTCATGCCGTTCGTTGCCACTGCAGACCCAACAATCTCAAGATTGGTCATCCCCGAACTTTGATACATCCTCATGGGAGGGTTTATTTTTGCACTTTTTTCAAATGATGCTTGCTTCACCTTCTCTTCCGCAGCCGCAAGGGCATACTTATCCAAATAATCGATAGGTAACAGGGTTACTGTAATTTGAATCCTGCTCGGGTCAAACTCGCCCTCGAGCTCCTTGATTCTATCGCTACCATAAAGTCCCGAATAAAGATCAGGATATTTTGAATCAAGTAGCCAAAATGGGTTGTATCCTTCCTCTGGCTTCAATCTGGCAATTTCTCCCCCATCCGCATTTGAAAAGACGGTTTCGTGGGTGACTGGATCTTCGGCAATGCTCAAGGTGTATACCGGACAGCCATATTTCATCTCTCCAATCAGGTTCTTATTGAAGTCTTCTGGAAAGGTCTTCGGGGCAAAGACCATAATTTCAAAATCTAGCCGAAGAACAAAATCTGAGCTAGGAGGGGCGAAAATCAGCCATCGGATCTGTTCCTGCCGATACATTCCGGCCAAGTCACTGAGGGTCCCCGTTTTTTCTTGAACCATTGAGTCGGCTATTCCGCTCGCCATGGCCTCAATTTCACTTGCACTAGTTGAGTCCCTGCTTATTACCGAAGATGATTCAGAAATGGCAGAAGTTTCAGAAGAAATGATTCCTGCCATTGTGATAGTGGGAATAAGAAATAGCCCGAACATTCGCCAAGCCATCGGGAATCGTGGATAAAGCAAACGAATCATGTCGCCCTCCTCAATGTGAATAATCAGCAAAAGTGAGCATTGCACAACTTTCGCCAAGAACACAATCAGAGATTGCCTGATTCAGTATCAGGTTTTCCTGATAGTAAAATGATGGCGGGCTATATGAACGAACACCTTGTGAAATTGAAAAACCTACTTATTGTTCGCTCTTCTCAGCCGACGTAACAAACGTTTTTTGCGCCGATTTCGGACAATTGAACTAATTAGTGTCGCAATGGCGAGACACCACATGAGACTTTTCAGTTGTTCCATCAACCAGTCCATGGACTCATTGAACCATGAGAGACGGGAAACTTCAATCACAGGTCTTTTCAGGTCTTTGCTTTAAAACCTTCATTCTTGTTTCCGCCGCGTTCCCCGTGCTACCGTCCTTCCCACATGACAATTCCGGAGTTCATAGCGAAGTGGCGGAAGGTGGACCTGAAAGAACGATCCGCCGCGCAAGAGCATTTCATTGACCTCTGTAACGTTTTCGACCATCCCACTCCCGCCACCAGCGATCCCATCGGTGCAACATTCTGCTTTGAAAAGGGAGCGGCTAAGCACGGAGGCGGTGACGGTTTTGCGGATGTATGGAAAAAAGATTTCTTCGGCTTGGAATACAAGGGCAAGCGCAACGATCTTTCGGCCGCATACGATCAATTGCTGCGGTACCGGGATGCCCTGGAGAGTCCGCCCCTGTTGGTTGTGTGTGACCTTGACCGCATCGTTGTGCATACCAACTTTACCGGCACCGTTTCGGCCACGTATGACATTCCGTTAGAGAATCTGGGCGAGTCCCGCAACATTGAGATTCTGCGTGCCGTTTTCCACAATCCTGAGGCGCTGCGCCCCGGCCGTACCAGTACCGCCGTCACTCAGGACGCTGCCCGGCACTTCGCCGAAATCGCCGCCGCCCTGCGCCAACGTGGCCTTGACCCTGCGGCGGTCGCCCATTTCCTTGACCGGATTGTCTTCTGCCTCTTTGCTGAAGATACCGGCCTCTTGCCCAATATGGTGTTCACCCGCATTGTGGAGCAATCGCGAGGCGACCCGGTGCGGTTCTGCAAAATACTGGGCCAACTTTTCGATACCATGGCCACAGGTGGCGACTTTGGCTTGGAACCCATCCGGTATTTCAACGGCAACCTATTTGACGACCCGCCTTCGCACGGAGGCTCCGGCGGGGCAAGTCGGACCGTCCTTGACCTCACTGCTGATGAAATGAAGCGCATTGCGGCTGCTGCCGAACTCGACTGGAGTTCCGTTGACCCGTCCATCTTCGGCACACTATTTGAACGCGGTCTTGACCCGGCCAAGCGGTCCCAACTCGGCGCACATTTCACCAGCCGGGCAGACATTGAACTCGTGGTGGATGCGGTTATCATGTCAGTTCTCCGCCGGGAATGGAACGAATCCCGTGAAATTATCAACGCCCTGCTTACGACCGGCCGAAAGACCGTTTCGAACTCCAAAACTCTGGCAAAGCCATTGAGCGTCGCCGCCATGAAAAAGGCAAAGGGTGAAGCCGGCACCATTCTTCTCCGCTTTCTGGATCGCCTGCAACATGTCCGGGTTCTCGATCCGGCGTGCGGCTCGGGGAACTTCCTCTATGTCGCTTTGCTCAGGCTGAAAGATCTGGAAAAAGAGGCGATCCTGTTCGGGAATGACAACGGTCTTGGTTCCTTCCTGCCGATGGTCGGGCCTTCTCAGCTTTATGGCATCGAAATCAACCCCTACGCCCATGACCTGGCGCAGATGACGGTCTGGATTGGTTGGCTCCAATGGATTCGCGTCAACGGTTTTGGTTTCCCGGCTGACCCAATTTTGCGGCCTCTCTCTGAAAACATACGACTTATGGACGCCATTTTGAGTGCGGAGTGCGGAGTGGCGAATGCGGAGTGCAAAGAACCCGACTGGCCTGTTGTGGACTTTATTGTCGGCAACCCGCCTTTTCTCGGCGACAAAATCATGCGCCGTGAGTTGGGCGATACGTACGTTGACCGCTTGCGAACTCTCTATGATGGCCGTATCCCCGGCCAGTCTGATCTTTGCTGTTACTGGTTTGAAAAGGCTCGTGCCCACATCGCCGCCGGGAAGTGTAAGCGCGCGGGGCTGCTCGCTACCCAGGGGATACGGGGCGGTGCCAATCGTGAAGTCCTGAAGCGAATCAAGGAAAGCGGCGATATCTATTGGGCAGAGAGTAACAGACCTTGGATTCTAGACGGGGCCAACGTTCATGTAAGCATGGTGGCGTTTGATGACCGGTCGGAAACGTCTCGAACGCTTGACGGGGAAACTGTCTCCACAATTCATGCAAATCTCACAGCGGAGTCGAATGCTTGTTCAGCAAACTCCATTATCGCCAATGTTGGCATCGGTTTCATCGGCGTAACTCAGAAAGCTCCTTTCGACATTTCACAGGAAGAAGCCTGCTCAATGTTGCGGGAGTGTAATCCTCACAGTCGCCCCAATTCGGATGTCCTAGTTCCAATTCGCAATGCGATGGATTTGACCCAACATACACGAAATATTTGGAATATCGACTTCGGCTTGGATATGCCCCTTGAAAGAGCAGCTCGCTATGCGGCACCCTTTGATCGAGTAGAGAAGACCATCCGCCCATTACGCATTAACCATCGCGAGCCACGACAGGCAAAGTATTGGTGGCTCTTTGCCCGCCCATGTCCGGACATGCGAGAGGCGCTATCTGGTCTTAATAGGTTTGCTGCGACACCCAGAGTGTCGAAACACAGAATAGTGGCGTGGTTGACTCATGAGGTACTGTGTGACAGTGCCGTCGTTGCTTTCGCTCGTTCCGACGATCTTTTCTTCGGCATCTTGCAATCACATTTTCATGAAGTGTGGGCTTTGCGCATGGGAACTCGATTGGAAACACGCCCCCGCTACACGCCCACCACCTGTTTCGAGACCTTCCCCTTCCCAACCGGTGTCATTCCTGAACTCCGAACTTTGCCCCCTCATCTGACTGCGATTTCCGCCGCCGCCAAGGAACTGAACGAAATGCGTGAAACTTGGTTGACCCCACCAGACTGGACACGCACAGAAGTTATGGAATTTCCCGGAACAGTAGGCGGCCCGTGGGATCGTTACATCGACCCGGCCACTGTGACGGATCGCGGCGATTTCAAAATCGGCACGGTGCGATATCCGCGCCTTGTGCCGCGCGACGCCGAGTGTGCCGCCCGCCTCAAAGCACGCACCTTGACCAAGCTCTACAACGAACGTCCCGCCTGGCTTGCCGCTTGCCACGCGAAACTTAACGCCGCCGTCGCTGCCGCCTATGGGTGGCCCAGCGATCTCACTGATGAAGCCATTCTTGAGCGACTTCTCTCGCTGAACCAAGAGCGAGCCTAAATCTAAATATCATTCATAAGCCAAAGGAGCCGGTGAAGTCCCATGATCTTTCGATCCCGAGCAAAGTACGCCCGAAGCGCGTTCACCGACTTGAGAATAGGGTAGCACAATGAGCCTTAACTTCAATGAAACTCTGTCATTGAATCAAATGGCGAGGAAACAGGATTGACGTCCGGCGGGAACATGGTATTTTCCGCGCCAGTTCTTTGATTACTGGAAGCCGTGAAGTAAGTACGGAAGTCTGTGAGATTCAGACGCGGTCGCGCCGCTGTAACCGGCTACGAAACCCCGGAACCACTCCCGCATGAGCGGGGGGAAGGTGGGGTAGTAGATTTGAAGCCGGAAGCCAGAAGACGTAATACTTCATGCTCAATGGATCGATGACGCTTGGCGTCGTCTGTCTCTCTTTCGCGATGGAAGAGGAATGAGGCATTAAACAGACTCATCAGACCTTTGATTTTCCATCAGGAAGATCAGGGGTCTTTTTTTTGTTGATGCGTTGGGAGACCGTGGGCAGTGGCGGAAGGGGAAGAAGACGCGTGGCGCAGGGAGTGCCGCGAGTGAAGTGAAATGCCTGGTAACGGTCGAAGGGAAATTGAAATGAAGATCAAGAAGCAGCATGTGTTGGCGGGATGGATGATGATGGCGGGGGGCGTGGCCGGAGCGGCAACGACCAATGAGGTGGCGCAGGATAAAATCGTGGTGACGGCGACCCGGGTGGAAATGCCGGTTTCCTCGGTGGGAAGTTCAGTCACGGTGATTGACCGGGAAGTCTTGAGAGAGCGTCAATGCGTCTCCGTGGTCCAGGCCCTGCGCGAGGTGCCGGGGCTGGATGTGGTTCAGAGCGGCGGTGCCGGGGGCACGGCTTCGGTGTTTATGCGCGGCGCGAAGTCGGAGCATACCCTGGTGCTGGTTGACGGGGTGCCCCTGAATAATGCCTCCGATGCCGGCCGCGGGGCGGACCTCAGCCAGGTGCCGGTCGAGAATGTGGAGCGCATCGAGGTTCTTCGCGGGCCCCAGAGCACTCTCTATGGCGCGGATGCGATGGGCGGCGTGATTAATATCATCACCAAAAAAGGGAGCGGCCCCGCTTCCGGCGAAGTGGCCGTCGAAGCAGGCTCGTTCAATACCTTCAATGAAAAAGCCGAGGTTCGGGGCGGTAATTCCCGCTACAATTATTCCGCAGGCGCCTCGCGCCAGGATTCGCAGGGAATCTCCAGCGCGAATGAACACAACGGGAACACGGAAAAGGACGGCTATGGCCGCACCGAGGCGTCGGCACGGCTGGGCTGGACGCCCGTCGAGGAGTTCGAGGCCACCGGACTGGTGCGCTGGAATCAGGCCCGGTATGATTATGATGGTTACAACATGAGTGGTGTACTGGCGGATACGGATGACCGCGGTGAAGTGGACACCCTTCTCCTGTACGGCGAGGGGAAAGCCAAGTTGTTCGACGGCCTCTGGCGCCCGCGACTCGGCGGCTCCTGGGTCAGTCAGAGCCGGGAGGATACGTCGTCCCTGGGGCATTCCACATTCGACAGCCTGCTTCAGAAGCTGGAGCTGCAGAATGACCTGTATCTCGGGAAAGCCAATTTGGTTACCGCCGGGTTCGAGGTTCAGCAGGAGTCGGCCGAGTCAACCTATGAGGCAATGGGTTATGTGGATCGGTTTGACCGCAAGACGGCCCGGCACCAGAGCGCCTACGTCCAGGATGTCCTGACAACCGGCCCCTTGACGACGACCGTTGGCGGGCGGATCGATAATTATGATGTGTTCGGCACGGAGACCACCTGGCGGGTGGCGCCGGTGTATGACATCGCGGACACGGGAACCCGGCTTCGCGGATCCTACGGAACCGGCTTCAAGGCACCCTCCCTGTTTCAACTGTACTCGATTTATGGAAGCCCGGACCTGAATCCCGAGACAAGCCAGGGCTGGGATGCCGGGGTGGAGCAGGACATCATGGCGGGGGCGCTGACGGTCGGCGCGACTTACTTTGAGAATCAGTTCGATGACATGATTGACTACAATTACGTGACCGCCACTTACGGAAACGTGAGCCAGGCCGGATCGCGGGGCGTCGAGACCTTTGTCACGGCCAAGCCGGTCAAGGATCTGTCGGTGCGGGTCTCGTATACGTATACGGACACCGAGGATAAAATGACCGGCGCGGAACTGCTCCGGCGTCCCCGCAACAAGGCGACTCTCGACACGACCTACGCCTTTACCGCGAAATTCAAGGGCACAGTGGGGTTGGTGTATGTGGGCGAACGGCAGGATGAGGATTTTTCGATCTATCAGAGCCTCACCCTGGACAGCTACACCCTCATGAACCTTTATGCGGCGTATGACGTTTATAAGAACGTGACCCTGTTTGGCCGCGTGGAAAACCTGTTTGACGAGCAGTACGAGGAAGTCCTCGGGTATGGAACCCCCGGCCGCGCCGGTTATGGCGGGGTGAAGGTGACGTTCTAAAGGGAAAGAATCCAGAATCCAGAATTCAGAATCCAGAATGAGGGAGTTGGATGGCTATGGCGTGGTTTTCATGCCATTCCCCGCCATGAGCCGTTCCTTCGTTCTGGCGGTGTCTCTACATATTATCGGAGCCATCCTGTTGGTTCTGGCCGTCCGGTACTGGCCGACGGTGACGCCGGTACCGCCCTTGGCGCGCTTGGAGTTGGACTTGGCTGTACCGCCCAGTCCGGCTCCCGGTGTTGCCGGACCGGCGGTGATGGATCAGATCCTGGCGTCGGTCTCTCCGGAAGCGCGTCAGGAGGTGATGCCGGTTACGCCAATTCCCGAGGCTCAGCCGACTGAAATACCCGAGCCCGTCATCGCGGTCATGGTGGCTCCAGACAGGCCAAATTGGCGATCTGAAACGTTTCAGATGCCTTTAGAGGACATCCGCGCCTTGGTGGTTAGCCCCCCGATTTCGGGAGCTGAGCGGCCGGGTCGGCCGATTTCGCTCTCGGGGATACAGCCTCACTATCCGTATACGGCCCGGGTCCGGGGGGAGGCGGGGAAAGTAACAATCTCCCTCCGGGTGACCCGTTTAGGTGAAGTTGAATCCGCCGCCGTCAAAACCAGTAGCGGGTTCCCGGCCCTCGATGAGTCTGCCCTTGCCACGGCGAGGAAGGCTCGATTCAAGCCGGCGGAACACGATGGACAGGCGGTTGCTGCCGATATGGATCTTCAATTTGATTTCCGCCTTCAGGACTGATGAATTCAAAGACTATTCAATTGAGGATTCGTAAACTGGGGAGCCCGAAGGATGCCGCGATTCTCCAGTGGTTTTTCAAAACCGGCCCCGGTGACTATGGGGAAGGCGATATTTTCGTTGGCGTGCGGGTTCCCGTACTGCGCACGTTGGTGAAGGAGTTTGAGGCGGCAGACGAATCGACGCTTCATGCCTTGCTGGAGGCCGCCGTTCATGAAGACCGGGCTTTGGCGTTATTCATCCTGGTGCGCCACTTCGAGAAGGGAGACGAGGCGGATCGTGCCCGGATCTACCGGTTTTATCTGGATCATACCCGCCGGATCAATAACTGGGATCTGGTCGATCTCTCTGCGCCACAGGTGGTCGGAGGGTATTTGGCGAACCGCTCCCGGCGGCCGCTCTACCGGTTGGTGCGCTCAAAATCCCTGTGGGAGCGGCGGATCGCCATCCTCGCCACCTTCACCTTTATCCGGCAAGGTGATTTTGCCGACACCCTGGCACTGGCCGACCTGTTGCTTGGCGATCGCGAAGACCTGATTCACAAGGCGGTTGGCTGGATGCTACGAGAAATCGGAAAGCGCGATCTGGCCGTCTTGGAAGCCTTCCTCAAGCCCCGGTGCAACACCATGCCCCGCACCATGCTTCGCTACGCCATCGAGAAATTCCCCGAGCCCAAGCGGCAAGCCTATCTACGGGCGTAAAATCTGGAATCAGGAGGGAACAGAAATTCGCAGCAGCGTTGCGGTTCGGCCGGTGGGCTTCAGTGTGTAATGATCCAGGGCGGCCGGAATGAGGCAGGTCCGGCCGCGCGGAATGCGCTCGCTACCGGCTTCGCTCATGACCTTAACCTCATCCTGGCCCGTAAAGAGGGCATGGAAGCTTTTCCCGTCATGCTGAACAAAAAACGGGGCGCTGATTTCCAGTTTCTCCATGCAAAAATAGGGAGAGACCACCAGTTCGGTGACGAGAGTGCCGGGTTTGGTGCTGGTTGCCCGGGGGGTTGTTTTGGCGGGGGCGGGATCAGACCATCGGATGACCTTGAGCGCCTGTTTCAGATGAAGTTCACGGGACTTGCCGTTTTTATCCAGGCGGCCCCAGTCATAAACCCGGTAAGTGGTGTTGGAGTTCTGCTGAACCTCCAGGATCAGAAGTCCTTCGCAAATCGCGTGAACCCGGCCGCCGGGGATGAAAATGGTGTCGCCCGTGGTTACGGGAACGGCCTGCAGGGCTTTTTCCAGTTGGTTCTTCTTGAGGGTGGTCAGGAAGGCCGTTTCGGTGGTGCCGGTCTTGAGGCCGGCGAAAACCAGCGCGCCAGCAGGAGCATCCAGAATGTGCCAGGCCTCGGTTTTGGCTTCGCCGATGCCCTGGGCGGCCTTTTCGTCATCCGGATGCACCTGAATGCTGAGCCGTTCCCGGGCGTCGATCAGCTTTATCAGCAAGGGAAAGGATTGGGTTTTGAGGCCGCGTCCCAGAAGTTTTTCACCGAACCGCGTGACCAGGGTGGCGAGCGATTCGCCTTTCAGGGTGCCATTGCCGACATGGCTCATCCCTTCCGGGCGGTCTGACAATTCCCACGATTCGGCATAGATGCCGTCCGGCAGGGTGCGGTTGAACAGAGCCGGGATGCGGTTGCCGCCCCAGATGTAATCCTTGTAGGCGGGTTCAAGGATATAGGGATAAAGACAAGCGTCAGTATTCATGGCTGGTAATTACCATGTAGTCCTGAAATCAGCAAACCTGATTTCAGGAAGAGGATTTTCTTGCCCCGCAGCAGGGTGTTCCCCTATAGTCTGCCCGGTTCAGGCGGGAGCGCGCCGGTTTTTTTCATCCTAACGATTTGGGAGACATAACATGGACTACGGTTTGACAGAAACGCAGGGAATGATTCGGGATCTTGCACGCCAGATTGCCCAGGAAAAGATAAAGCCCATTCGCGAGCATTATGACGAAGTGAATGAATTCCCCCACGAAATCGTCAAGGTTTTTGCCGATGCCGACCTGTGCGGCGTCTACATTGGTGAAGAATACGGCGGCATGGGTGGCGGGATCATGGATCTGGCCATCTGCGTGGAGGAGTTGTCCAAGGTCTGCAGCGGCATTGCGTTGGCCCTGGCGGCCACGGCGCTGGGCACGTTCCCCATCATCCTGTTCGGCACCGACGAGCAGAAGAAGAAGTTTCTCCCGCGCATTGCGTCCGGGAAATCCCTGGCGGCCTTCGGGTTGACCGAAGCCAATGCGGGATCGGATGCCGGCGGCATCAAGACCACGGCCGTCCTGGATGGCGACCATTATGTGTTGAATGGTACCAAGCAGTGGATTACCAACGGCGGCGAGGCGGAAATTTACACGGTGGTGGCCATCACGAACAAAGCCAAGGGCCCGCGCGGTGCCTCGGCGTTCATCGTGGAGAAGGGCACCCCGGGCTTCACCTTCGGCAAGAAGGAGAACAAGATGGGAATCCGCGCCTCGGCGACCCGCGAATTGGTTTTCCAGGATTGCCGCATCCCCAAGGCCAACCTGCTGGCCAAGGAAGGCATGGGCTTTATCGTGGCGATGAAGACGCTCGACAGTTCCCGGCCCGGTGTGGCTGCCCAGGCGCTCGGCATTGCGGCCGGTGCGCTGGATGAGGCGGTTGACTACAGCCGCCAGCGCCGTCAGTTCGGCAAACCCATCTGTTCCTTCCAGGGCGTTCAGTTCATGCTGGCCGACATGGCTACACAGGTTGAGGCGGCCCGGGCGTTGGTGTATGCGGCGGCGCGTCATATTGACAGTGGCGCCAAGGATATCAGCAAGATCTCGGCCATGTGCAAGTTGTTCGCTTCCGATACCGCCATGAAGGTCACCACGGACGCCGTCCAGGTGCTGGGCGGGTATGGCTACATGCGGGAATATCCGGTTGAGAAGATGATGCGGGATGCCAAGATCACCCAGATCTACGAAGGCACCAACCAGATCCAGCGCGAAGTGATTGGCTTGGGTCTGATCAAGGAATCCGCTGCCGCTAAAAAATAGTCCGGTCGGTTGATGAAGTCATGAACCGCTCCGATAACATCCTTCAGCGTGTCCGGATGTTTGTGACCGATGCCGACGGTACCCTGATGGGGCGGCGGCCCGAGTATGAGCAGTTCCGGATTTTTCGGGACCGGATCAATTCCCTGCGGCGCGATCACGGGGCCGTCTGGGTGGTTTGCACGGGCCGCAGTCTGCGCGGATACAAGGCCATTTTCCGTTCCATGAACATGTTCGGGATCGTTCCGGACTATGTGATCGCCCGGCATGCCTATATCTACGAAACCAGAACCTGGGGCTTTTTACCGCATTGGTTCTGGAATTTCCGGATTTTGTGGCTGCATTGGAAGGACGATCTGGCGCTGCGCCGGGCCTTGCCGAAACTCAAGCGGGCTGTGTTGGCGCACAATCCGTTTGCCAAAGTAGTGTATTCCAATAGCCATCGTCTCTTTTTTCACTTTGAGGACGAGGGGGCCGCCCGGGTCGCAGCGGAAATATTGCGAACCGAGGTGCGCGCCTACAAGTATCTGCAGCTCTTTGAATCATCGGATGGATTGGATGTCCGGGTTATTCCCTTTACCAAGGGTCTGGCGGTAACGGAATTGGCCCGGCATCTGGGCGTGAGCACGGCAGAGATTCTGGTGGTGGGGGATGGTCATAACGATATCAGTATGATGGAAATGACGCCTCCAGGCTTTACGGCGTGTCCCTCCAACGCCGCCGCCGAGGTTATGGAGGCCGTCTCCCGGACGCACGGGCACATTGCGTCGGAACCCAACCTGAGGGGGGTTCTTGAGGTTTTGTCGGCCTATGAGACCGGTCAGATCAAGGATCAACTTCCCGCCGACTGGGTCAGCCATGATGGAGCCCTTTCGGCGCCTCATTCGCCGAAGGGGAGGGGAAAAGGGCTCAGCACCATTTTTATGCTTCTGGCGGTGACGTATACGACCCTGTTGGTGGTGGGGAGTTTTTGTAATTTCCCCGGGAAAAGGCTGCTCATGATGCCTTACGTCAAAGCGGTTGAGATGATCGGCAAGATGCTGGAACAGAAGGGGCGATAGGAGAACATCATGATCCAGATCGGTTTCATAGGTGCTGGAAAGATGGCTGAGGCCATGATGGCCGGATTTATCGAAAAACGGGTGATGGCTCCGGATGAAATCCTGGCTGGCGATGTCAGCGGCGAACGCCTCGCCGAGATTAGTCGGAAACGGGGTGTGCGCATCACCTTGGATAATGCCGAAGTCGTGCGAGAGGCCCCTGTCTGCGTGCTGGCCGTGAAGCCTCAGCAGCTCACTGAGGTTTTGCGCAGCCTGGCTCCGTGTTTTACCCCGGATCACCTGATCATTTCCATTGCGGCCGGGAAAACGACAGGCTATCTGGAATCCCTATTGCCGAACGGGCGCGTGGTTCGCGTCATGCCCAACATTGCCTGTCTGGTGGGCGAGGGGATGGCGGCCTATACGCGGGGTGTCCGCGCCACGACGGCGGATGCGGAGCAGGTCGCCCGGCTGTTGGGGTGCTGCGGGAAGGCGACGGAGCTTCCTGAAACGTTATTTGATGCCGTGACCGCGCTGAGCGGATCGGGCCCCGCCTTTTTCGCCTATCTCCTGGACCGGTTTGTGGAGGGCGCGGTTCAGGAAGGAATGCCCCGCAAACAGGCTCTGACGCTGGCAACCCAGACCATGCTGGGTACGGCGCGGCTGTTGATGGAAAGCGGGATGGAGCCCGCTGCTCTCGCGGAGGCGGTGACGTCCGCCAAGGGCACCACGGCGGCGGGGCGTGCCGTTCTGGAGACTTCGGAAATGGCGGATCTGTTGAGCCGCACCATCGCGGCCGCCGCCCGGCGCAGTCGTGAATTGGCCGGTGCCTGACGGAGGAGTATCATGACACGAGCCACAACCCAGTCCGCCACGGCGGAAACCATGTCGCGCCAGCAGCGCGAGATATCTGTCTCGGAATTTTTCCTCAAGAACCGGCATCTGCTCGGGTTTGACAGCCCGCGGAAGGCCCTGTTGACCGCCGTCAAGGAAGCGGTTGATAATTCACTGGATGCCTGCGAGGAGGCGGGAATCCTCCCGGAAATCAGCGTGGAGATCACCCAGACCGGCGAGAAACGCTTCCGGATGGAGGTGACGGATAATGGCCCCGGCGTGGTTCGCCAGCAGGTGCCCCGGATTTTCGCCAAGTTGTTGTATGGCTCCAAGTTCCATCGTTTGCGCATGTCCCGCGGACAACAGGGAATCGGGATCAGTGCGGCGGGGATGTACGGGCAATTGACCACCGGGGCGGCAACCCGGATCCTCTCCCGGATTTCCAAGGGGAAAATGGCCCATCATATCGAGGTTCAAATCGATACCCGCAAGAATACGCCGACCCTCCTGAAGGATATCGAACTGGATTGGCGCCCGGTTTTCCCCCGGCCCACCCCCGATGGGGCCAGCGGAATTCCAGAGGCGAGTCCGCATGGAACCTCGGTGATGATCGAGATGGAGGCCCAGTATATCCGGGGAAAACTCTCGGTGGATGAGTTTCTCCGGCAATGCCTGGTGGCCAACCCCCACCTGCAGTTGCATTACCGGATCACGCTTCTGAACAAAGAGGTGGACTCCGAGGGCCAGGCCGCCGCGCCGCTTGTTGAAGGGCAGTGGATTTCCTGGATGCGGTTGGCGCACCAGCTTCCCGTGCAACCGGTAGAGATCAAGCCGCACCCGCACGGCGTGGAGCTCGGAATGCTGATGCAGATGCTTCGCGACACTGAGTCCCGTACCCTGCGCGGGGCGTTGTCAGAGGATTTTTCCCGTGTCAGCAGTCCGACGGCGCTGGATATCTGCACCAGGGCGGGGCTGGATCCCAAGGCCAATCCACGCCGGATTGCCCAGCGTGACATCGAGGTTTTATATAAAGCGGTGAATGAGACCAAGTTGATGCGCCCGCCCACGGATTGTTTGTCGCCGATTGGCGAGGACTTGATCGCGGGTGGATTGGCGAAGGAGATTCAAGCCGAATTCTGCACAGCGGTAACCCGGGATCCCACCGTGTACCGCGGCAACCCGTTCCAGGTGGAGGTGGGGCTCGCCTATGCGAAGGCAGGGGAGAATGAGGGGCTCAGCGGTGACGATCCGGTCCGCGTTCTTCGTTTTGCCAACCGGGTTCCCCTGTTGTATATGGGGGGAGCCTGTGCCATTACCAAGGCGATCAGCGGGGTGAATTGGAAAAATTACGGCCTGGCCCAGCCGCGCGGGTCGGTCCCTGTCGGACCGGCCGTGATCATGGTTCACATCGCCAGCGTGTGGGTTCCCTTTACCAGTGAAAGCAAGGAAGCCATTGCCCACTATCCGGAAATTATCCGCGAGATCACCTTCTGCGTTCAGGAATGCGGGCGCCGCCTGGCGGTGCATCTCAGCCGCCGGAACCGGGAGAATGAGGTGGAACGGAAACGCTCTTATATTGAGAAGTACATCCCGCATCTGGCGCTGGGGCTGAAGGATATTCTGGATCTACCCGGCAAGGAAGAGGACCGGGTGGTCCAGATCCTGCGAAGAATGCTTGAACGGTCGCATCTGGAGACATGACGATGGCAAAAAAAAGACCCCAGAAGACATCGAAGGAATCCAGCGAAGCGGCCCTGAAGAAGGGGCGCGACGATGTTTCCGAGCGCATCCTCAAAGTGGGGCGCGAGGTGCTCAACGACATCATTAAGAAAGCCAAGAAGCCCTCCCTGCGGTTTCCGATCCGATCCCTGGCCAATGTGAAGTATGACCCCAAGACCGGGTATTTTGAAATTCGGGGGAAAATGGCGACGCGCACCCTCAGCTATAACACCGTCAAGACCTTTGCCCAGTCGATGCGGCTTCTGGCGACGACGAAGAAAGACCTGCTCGACAAGAACGATATCGCGGGGAAACGCGAGATCTACTACAACAGCAAGAGCTGGGGAGAATGCCGGTTTGATGAACAGCCCGAGAGCGATACGCTGCTGGACGACATGGAGGCCATGCTGGGGGTCAACCGCGAGCAGATCGGGTATATTCCCGAGGAGCGCGGCGGCGATGTGACCGGGCCGTTGACGGTCATCGACCAAAATCCCTCAACCGGCGAGATCGTCAAAATCAATTGCGGAAAACTGGGCACGGGCGCCTGGAGCATCCCGGCCCGGGTGGAGCACCTGAAGTTCGAGTCCAACGCCAAATTCATTCTGGTCATTGAAACCTCCTCACTTTTTCAGCGTCTGGTACACCATCGGTATTATGAAACCGCTCAATGCGTTCTGATTTCCATGAGCGGAGTTCCGACCCGGGCGTGCCGGCGATTTATCCGGCGGCTGGCGGATGACCAGAAGCTGCCCGTCCTGGTGTTTACCGATGGCGATCCCTACGGGTACTGCAATATTTACCGGACCCTGAAGGTTGGCTCGGGACAGGCGGCCCACATCAACCGGTTTTTCTGCGTACCCCAGGCGCACTATCTTGGGGTGACACCTCAAGATATCATCGATTTCGGGCTTCAGGATGCGACGCATCCCCTGGAGGATGTGGATATCAAGCGGGCCCGGGATGCCATGAAAAATGATCCCTTCATCAGGCATCACAAGGAATGGCAGGACGCGCTCAACCAGATGCTCAAGATGGGGGTTCGTGTTGAACAGCAGGCGTTTGCGAAGCACGGCCTGAATTATGTTCTTGAGACCTATCTTCCCGAGAAGTTGAAGCGGGGCAAGTTCCTACCCTGACGCCTATTTCTTCAGCCAGACCGACGGTTCCGCCTGGTACAGGGAGATTTCCATTTGCTGAAGCAGCATGATCACAATAAAGACGATCACCACCAGGGACGCGGCAATCACATAGGGTGTGTAGGTTTTTCCTGAAACGCCCCGGGCGGCAACGGCAGGTGCATTCGGGGTAGGTGACGAAGCCTGAGGGCTGGCTTCGTCGGGAGAGTCCATCCCCTCCGGAGCAGCTTCCGGAGTGGGGTCATTGAGGGATGCGGGACTCGAATCTGAATTTGCCCGTTTCAGCTTGATTGTTCTGATAGTTGACATGGCCCACCGTTAATAATTTGAAGGGTATGCTAGGCACAAGACCCGTCCGGCTCAAGCTCTTTCTTTCACCGGGGCCACGTAGCCACGTCAGCAATTCGCATTATGGCCGCTGGGCGAGGTCAAAGACCG
>CAZOZF010000046.1:4594-18214 GCA_964584205.1 uncultured Verrucomicrobiota bacterium | reverse complement strand
GTCTTCTCCCTTCTCCCTTCAGTCTTCTCCCTTCTCCCTTCAGTCTTCTCCCTTCAGTCTTCAGCCTTCTCCCTCCTCCCCAATGTTCCACGTGGAACAATCTTGCTTGCAGCCCTGGAAGCCGGGTTCTGATCAACTACCCTGCCATATTACGCATACCACTCCGGAAACCCACCAGATTATCCGTGATAATCTTGATAAAAGCGCCCTGTATGGCGGGGTGATCACGGGAACGGGGGCGCGATATTGTCCGTCTATCGAGGACAAGATCGTCAAATTCTCAGACAAAAATGAGCATCACATTTTTCTAGAGCCGGAAGGAAGAACCACTCCGGAGATCTATCCCAATGGAACCTCGAACAGTCTTCCGGAGGATGTCCAGGTGGCGATGATTCATTCTATCCCCGGTCTGGAGAATGCCGAGCTTACGAATCTGGCTTATGCGATTGAATATGACTACTCTGATCCGACCCAGTTGACCCACACCCTGGAATCCAAACTGGTGGAGCATCTTTATCTCGCGGGACAGATCAATGGCACCACGGGTTATGAGGAGGCCGCGGGGCAGGGGTTTGTTGCCGGGGTCAATGCCGTGCTGAAGCTTCGAGGGGAGAAGCCGTTTGTGCTGGGGCGGGGCGACGCTTATATCGGGGTATTGATTGATGATCTTGTGACGAAGGGGACGAATGAACCTTATCGTATGTTTACCTCGCGGGCGGAGCATCGTCTGCTGCTCCGGCAGGATAATGCACTTTTCAGAATGCTCCCTTTCGCAAAGACCATTGGGATTGTTCCTGAGCGTGATATTCACACTTTTGAGCGACTCCAGTCCGCCATTAATCATGAACTTCTTCGACTCGAGACAACCCATCACGAAGGTCAGTCTTTGATACAACATCTTCGGAGAACAGAGGTTACGTACAAAAACCTTCCGAAGTCAACAATAACGGACCGATTGGTCACATCTCAGGTTGAGATTCTGGTTAAGTATGCCGGCTATATTGCCCGGGAGCAGCAGCAGATCGAAAAAGCGCGATCCCTGGAGAATCAGCGGATCCCGGATTGGATCGATTACGATCAATTGAATGTCCTCCGTTTCGAGTGTCGCGAGAAGTTGAAGCGAATTCGTCCTGAAACCCTGGGGCAGGCGTCCCGAATCTCCGGGGTGACCCCGGCTGATCTTTCGATTCTGGCGGTGATCATGAAACGAGGGCGGTAGCATTAGACTGAAGGGTGAAGACTGAAGGTCAAACGCCAATCGAGAAACCAGGGATTATCGTAAATGACATCACGTGAAATTAAACCTACATGGAGCAGTTCAACTGCTCCGCAGATGAAGAATGTTGTCGTTATATGTTCAAAAATGAAGTGCTTACAACATGCCTCTTCTCCCATTCCCTCTGCACCAAACGGGTGCGAAGCACACTTCGTCCCCCACTTAATCCCACACTTACTCGGTTACGCTTCGTCGACCTGCTTAGTCGATAAGTAACTGTCTGAGAACGACTAAGCCGTTGGACTAAGCGTACCCGACTAAGAGGGGTGACTAAGACATGCGACTAAGTGTTCTATTTTCCGGATTCAACTGCTCTTTTTAGGTTAAACAAGATTATGAGAATTTCCTAACACCCTACAGCCTTCAGTCTTCACCCTTCAGCCTAGCCCCTCAGGGTTTTCCGGGATCGAGCTGAAGGCGGATAGAGAGAATTTTTTCGCGCCCGAACGTTGTCTGCAATTTGGCCAGCAACTCCTTCTGGATCCGGTGGAGTTCGCTCAGCCAGGGCGAGCTATCCACGAAGATCGTCAGGTTTTTGTTGGTTAAAATTCCGGGCCGGGTATGGGCGGCAATCACTTTGCCCACCGCAGTGCCCCATTGTTCCTCAAGGATTCCCATCTTGCACTGGTCATCCAATTTCACAGCCTTCAGCATGGTGCCGATCAGTTTTCCGATGGGGATTCCGCCATCGGCCATGGGGCCGGGCTGCAGCTTCGACTGACGTGGAGATTTATAATAGGCCACTGACATGAATCTGATATACCGTCATTCACCCTGTCTTGTCGAGCCGGCAGGCATAAAAACAAAACGGGCAGGGGAAACCCCTGCCCGTATCACTCGTCTTGTGCTTCCGCGTTTACTCGCCGAGCTGCCAGCGGACAAAGCGACGAAGGGTGAGCGTATCGCCCACTTCCTTGCCTTTGGCCTCAAGCAGTTTGGTCACGGAAATATCCGGCTCCTTAACGAAGCCCTGATCCACCAGACAGACCTGCTCGTAGAACTTGCGGATCTTGCCATCCACAATCTTGTCCACGATGTTGGCCGGCTTGCCCGTCACCTGCTTGGCGTAGATTTCACGCTCTGCCGTCAGGATATCGGCCGGAATCTCTGATGAAACCAGGTACTTGGGATTGCACGCCGCGATATGAAGCGTGAGATCCTTCGACAAGGCCTGCACCACCGGACTCGAAGCCGACTCGCCCTTGCTGAACCCGAGTTCCAGCATGACGCCCAGCTTTCCGTTCAAGTGGATATAGGTTGCCACAAGCCCTGCGCCCTGAATCGTGTAGCGCACATTGCGTTTGGCCACCAGATTTTCGCCGATTTCAGCCACTTTCGCGGCCATTTCAGCCTTGGTGGTTTCGGTGATGGTGTTATCCGCCATTCCCAGCGCCTTTTCCGCCATGACCTTGACGAACTTCTGGAAGTTCTCGTTCTTGGCCACAAAATCGGTTTCGCTGTTGATCTCAATCAGAGCCCCGACCTTGCCGTCGCCTGCGGCGGCAATCAGACCCTGATTGGCCGCACGGGTCGCCTTTTTGGCGGCAATCGCCACACCGCGTTCGCGAAGCAGACGAATCGCCGTATCCTTATCACCCGCGGCTTCCACCAGGGCACGCTTGCACTCCATCATGCCGACGTTGGTGGCTTCCCGTAATTCCTGAACCATTGCTGCTGTAATTTCAGCCATAATCAACTCCTCTCTATCTTAGGCCTGGGCCGGGGCTTCTGGAGCCGCAGGAGCGGCTTCGGGGGTCACGGCAGGGGACGCCTGATGGACGGGGGCGCGACGGCGCGGAGCGCGGTCACCACGGGGCTTGCGGGGCCCTGAGGGACGATTTTCGTCGCCCCCGCCGCTTCCTAGCTGGGCTTCACGCTTCTTGTTCTCCTCAACGGCAATCTTGGAGTATTCGGAGGCACCCTTCTGGATCGAGACCGCCAACGCGTCCGCGATCAGCCGGATCCCGCGAATGGCATCATCATTGCCGGGAATCGGGTAATCAATGGGCTCGGGATCGGTATTGGTATCCACAATGGCAATCACCGGGATGTGGAGGCGATTGGCCTCGGCCACCGCGATCGATTCGCGGTTGATATCGATCACGAACATCGCGCCGGGCTTTTCCGTCATGGTGGCCATACCGGAAAAGTTTTTGCGCAGCCGATCAAGTTCGTGGCGTAGCACGGCCACTTCCTTTTTGGGCATCTTGTCAAACGAACCGTCCTGCTCCATTTTCGTGATCTGGTGCATATACTTGATTCGCTTGCGAATGGTCGCGCTATTGGTCAGGGTGCCGCCCAACCAGCGGGTGGTGACATACGGTTGGCCGCAGGCGGTGGCGATATCCAGGGTGACCTGCTGCGCCTGTTTCTTGGTCCCGACGAACAGGATCGGGCGGCCCCGGGCGGCGGTCTCGTAGACGAACTGCTTGGCTTTCTCAAGCTGCGAGAGGGTCTTGGTGAGGTCGATGATGTGAATCCCGTTGCGCTTGTCGAAGACAAACGGCTTCATCTTGGGATTCCAACGTTTGGTCTGGTGACCGAAATGAAGACCCGCGTCGAGCAGATCCTTGACGGTAACATCCGCCGGTACTTGAACAGTATCCATACTTGCCTCCATATATATTAAGTCCCGCTTAAGCAGGACAATCCGCTTTGGCTGCGCCGGAGCGGCGCAACACTCGCTTCCGTCCGGACACTTTCCGGACTACAAGGCGGGGAATAATACGGATTTAGGATGAAGAGGCAAGAAATTTCGTAAATGGACCAACGAGGAGGTAGATCCCTCTTCGACCCCACACTTTTTTCCTCTGTGGGAGGGGCGCTGTGCGCCGCGCCGGGGACTTGAAAGGCTCTCAGGAGAAGATCGCGGCGCACAGCGCCCCTCCCACAGAGCCTTGAGCAAGCCCTTACCCGCTCGTCAGTGCTTACGAGATCCGCATCGGCATCAGCACATAGACAAACGGAACATCGCACTTGATGACGCCGGGGCTCAGTTCATCCGTCAATTCGACATAAATTTCGTCGTTCACCAGGTTCCGCAGGGGTTCCATGATGTATTCCGGATTGAAGGCCACCTGGATTTCCTTGGCATTATACTTGATGGCCATGGATTCGTGGGCTTCACCGACATCCGGGGAGGACGCGCTGATTTTCAGCTTGTTCTTGCCGAAGGTCAGTTTGATCGAGCTGGATTTCTCACTAGTCAGGAGCGCGACGCGCTTCAGGGCCGTCAACAACACTTCGCGATCCACGGCAATCCGCTGCTCGCACTGCGCCGGAATCACCTGGCGGAAGTTCGGATAGGTTCCTTCAATCAGCTTGGTCATCAGCATGACATCATCAAACTCAAAACTGGCCTGATTTTTTCCCGCATTAACCTTGACTGACCCTTCGTCTTTCAAAATCCGGATCAATTCTACGACCGCCTTGGTGGGCACAATGATTTCACATTCTGCTTCTTTTGGAAATTCCACTTCATTTTCGGTCAGTGCCAGACGCCGTCCATCCGTGGCTACCAGGGTCAATTTGCCTCCCTTGAAACTCATCAACGTTCCATTCAGGATGAACCGGGTCTCATCCGTGGATGCGGCGTAGAAGGTCTTCTGAAGCATATCCTTGAGAATTTTCTGATCCAGGGTGAAGGTATGCCCCTCTTCGCTCTTGGCCACGGTTGGAAATTCGTCATCCGGAAGTCCGTTAATCTTGAAAAATGCTGAACCACAGGTAATCGAGGCGGCATTTTTCTCATCGATTTCAATTTCGATATTATCCGTGGGAAGTTCCCTGATAATGCTGAGCAACCGTCGGGCGGGGAGTGTTGTGGCCCCGGTTTGCGTGATCTGGGTCTCCACTGCGCAGCGCATGGTCACTTCCATGTCCGTGGTGGTCATCCAGAGCTTGTTTTCCTTTGCCTCAAGGAGGACGTTTAAAAGAACCGGCAGAGTGGGTCTGACGTTCACCACACCATGCACCATTTGAAGCCCCGTCATAACCGCACTTTTACTAATGACCAGTTTCATCGATCCTCCTGACACATTATCAACACTTGAAGAATATTATTCTTATTCTATTTATCTAAACACTATCCGTATTATACCCTGTCAACAACGTCAATAACTTCAAAACAGTCATGGATTGCCTGAAAACAGGACTCGGAAAAAGCGACACACCTGTTCATGACACCCACTCATTCTTTGAAGACAACAGTTGATAACATGCTTTCCCGGACTTACCAACACCATTTCTGCAAGTTATAAACACAGTTGTCAACTTTTCTTCTCCAACACCCGCGACAGATGCGACACGGTCTGACGGAGCTCCGAATTCGTTTCCATTTTCTTCTCCACGAGACGGCAGGCGTGAAGAATGGTCGCATGGGTTTTCCCGAAGGCGCTTCCGATTTCCGGAAGGGATGACGGCGTGAGCGACCGGCAGAGATACATGGCGACCTGCCGGGGCATGGTGATGACCGCCGGGCGTCGCTTGCTGGTCATGTCGACGAGCCTGATGTCGTAATAGTCCGCCACCGTCTTCATGATCTGTTCGAAGGTGAGGTCCTCCTGTTTTTCCTGATCCAGGGTATCGCGGAGCAGGGTTTCGAGGTCCTGGATGGTCAGGGGGCGGTTGATCAGCGACGCGTAGGAGGTTGCCCGGATGAGGGCGCCTTCCAGGCGGCGGATATTGGACCGGATGGTTTTGGCGATGAACAGGATGATTTCATCGGTATGCTTGAATCCACTCAGCGCCTGCTTGTTCCGCAGGATGGCAATTCGCGTTTCAAGATCCGGCGGTTGAAGCTCGGTAACCAGGCCCCATTCAAACCGGGTGACCAGACGTTGCTCCAGACCCTGGATTTCGCTGGCCGGCTTGTCGCTGGTCAGCACAATCTGCTTGTGGGCATCGAACAAGGCGTTGAAGGTGTGGAAAAACTCCTCCTGCATCCGCTCCTTGCCCGCCAGGAAATGAATATCATCAATCAGCAGCAGATCCATGCCCCGGTACTTCTTGCGGAACTGAACCAGGGATTTGTTCTGCAGCGCATCAATATATTCGTTCGTGAAGGTTTCCGAGGAGAGATAGGCGATTCTCGCATTGGAGTTCTTCAGCACATGATGCCCGATGGCCTGCATCAAATGGGTTTTTCCGAGTCCGGAGCCGCCGTAGATAAACAGTGGGTTGTAGGCGCGGGCAGGGGATTGAGCGACGGCCAGAGCGGCCGCATGTCCAAAATTATTTGACGACCCCACCACGAAATCATCGAACGTAAACCGGGGATTGAACACGGGATTGCCGCCGGTCCGGGGTGCGGCGGGATGACGGCGCGCGGCGGGCTTGATCTCGGCTACCGGTTCCACTTCCTCGGGAAGTGGCGTGGTGCGGCGCCCGATCGCAAACGTAATGGAATAGGATTCACCGGAAACCGCCGTGACGGCCGACTGGATCAGGGACAGATAATTCTCCTCGAGCCAGGTCTGGTAAAAATTATTGCCCACCATCAACGAGAGCGTTCGATCTTCCAGTGTCCCCGGTTCGATCACCTCGATCCACCGCGAAAAAACATCCGGATGCAACACCTTCCGAAGATGGTCGCATGCCGCCCGCCACACTGTCTGTGCGTTGTTTACTGATCCCGTCATTCTTCCTCCTGACGGCTTTTCCGGATACGGAAAAGCCAGGACACTTCAAAATAATCAAACACTTCAACCCGCTCCACAGGGGCTGGCATCAATCATAAGCCGGTTTTGCGGGCTCCCTCCGAGTTGCTACGACTTGTTAACAGGTTGTTAACAGCCCGGCATTTCTCCTCTCTTGAGCCCGCTGACGCAGGACAATAGGGAAGAAAAACAAAGCAGGCAAGCGGTTTTATGAGATTTCTTTTGATTTTGTTTTACCCACGACAGGTAGTTATTTTCTAGCACCATGTCCCCCATATGTAGCGTTAATGACCCTTTATCCCTTTAAATCTAAGAGAGGATTTTAGACTGGCGGTGGAGTGGAAATAACGGCGCAAGAGTCTAACATAGTCCTAACCTATTCGTTTTGAAGGGTATGCAGAACGAAAGAAGTGAACAGCCCTTTTCGGAAGGGGTTAAACTCCCTTAAAAACGGCTCAGTACCTGAGCCTTTTCGAGCGGGGTCAGGTTAGAAGGCCGAAGGCTGCAAGAAAATTCGCATCTTCTTGGTAATGGGTCACTGACAAGAGGAGGGACTTGCTCAAGGCACAGCGCCCCTCCCACAAAGATGGACAGCCACGGAGAATCGATTAAGCCGGTGGACTAAGGGTAACCGATTAAGTGTGGGACGAAGTGTTTGGGCTAAGGTATGGAGCAGTCCTTCGACGGGTTCGACCGGCTCACCGAAGGCACTGCTCAAGGGAGCTGCGAAGCTACACTTCGTCGCACACTTAATCCCACCCTTCGTCGGTTACCCTTCGTCGACTCGCTTCGTCGAGGGGGGGAGGTTCACAGGTCCATCAAAGACTAATCAGAATTCAAACGGTAACACGGAAGCACCAAGATGGAAGAGGGTTTTACCCCCTCGTCAGTGACCCATTTCACGTGCTGTCATTTACGATTATTCCTGGTTCATCGATTCGTGTTATACCTTCAGTCTTCAGTCTAAACCGCTTCAGCCTTGGCGTCCTTATGGGACGCCAGTGATTTGAATGCAATAAATCAGGCTGATGGTTCGTTTAAGCTGTAACCTTCAACCCTAAAACAAGGAGAGACGCAATGAAAAGAATCGTGATGGTGACAGGATGTTGGATCGGGATTGTGACGATGGGTGTGGCCCAGGACAAGCCGGCAGAACACAAGGAGCGGCGTATGGAGCGGCATGCCGGTCTGGAGCGGGGAATGATGGAAGGTGATATGTCGATGATGCAGATTCAGAAGCATCTGGATCTGTCCAAAGAACAGATGCAGCAAATGCGAAGCATTTTTTCCGGCTCCACAAATGAGATGAAGACCTTGCAATCCCGAATGCAGGAAGCGGCCAGGGCACAGGCGGAATTGATGAGCCAGGATATGCCGAATGAAGAAGCCGTTTTGAAGGGGGCGGATGAGATTGCCAAAATTCGTGCTGAGATCGGGCGCATCCGCCTGAAGCAAATGCTCGAGACCCGCAAGATCCTGACCCCGGAACAGCGTGTGAAGATGCGCGAGAAGATGACTGCAAGAATGGAAAAAAATCGCTCCGAGGGAGGCCGGATGAAACGTCCGGATCGTGGTTCGGACGGCAAGGCTGATGCCGAGTCCGACGGCAAGGCGAAGTAACGGGACGACACAAAAAAACGCCCCGGCTTTAAAACCGGGGCGTTTTTTTATCTTTCGACAGGGTGCTCTGCTTAGCCCTGAAGCGCCGCGTGGGCGGCTGACAGGCGTGCGATCGGCACGCGATAGGGGCTGCAGCTCACGTAGTTCAGGCCGGTCTTGAAGCAGAACCGCACCGACTCGGGATCTCCACCCTGTTCGCCGCAGATTCCCACTTTAAGCGCCTTCTTGGTCTGGCGTCCTTTTTCCACCGAGATCTTGATCAGCTGGCCTACGCCATCCTGGTCAATGGTCTGGAACGGATCCGCCGGAATGATTTTCTGTTCCAGATAATCATTCATGAATCCGCCGATATCGTCACGGCTGAATCCGAAGGTCATCTGGGTCAGGTCATTGGTTCCGAACGAGAAGAAGTCCGCCTCTTTCGCCATCCGGTCCGCGAGCAATGCGGCGCGGGGAATCTCGATCATGGTCCCGAACAGATAGGGAATGGAGTCGAGTTTCTTGCGCAGGATCACATCCTCGTAGATGCGTGTGACAATGGCTTTCTGGTGCTTCAGCTCGTTCATGTCGCAGGTGACCGGGATCATGATTTCCGGCTGGCAGCGCTTACCGCTCTTGATGAGCTCCGCCGCCGCCTCGAAGATCGCCCGGATCTGCATTTCCGTGATTTCCGGGTAGGTGACGCCCAACCGCACGCCGCGATGGCCCATCATGGGATTGGACTCATGAAGCGCTTCGCCGCGGGCCTGGACTTCCTTGGGGCTGATGCCGAGGCTGGTGGCCAGTTCCTTCTGCTTGACCGGGCTCTGCGGCACGAATTCATGCAGCGGGGGGTCGAGCAGGCGCACGGTTACGGGCAGGCCGTCCATGGCGGCGAGCGTGGCCTTGATGTCGCTCTTCACGAAGCGGAAGAGTTTCTTCAGGACCGCCGTACGCTCTTCCACGGAGGAACTCAGGATCATCTTGCGGAGCAGGAACAAAGGTTCATCACTGCCCTTGCCGTAGAACATGTGCTCCGTGCGGAACAGGCCGATGCCCTCGGCGCCAAAGGCGCGGGCCTTGCGGGCGTCTTCCGCCGTGTCGGCATTCGCGCGCACGCCCATGGTGCGGAACTTGTCGACCATATTCATGAACTGCTGGAAACGCGGGTTCTCCGAGGAATCCACCAGAGGCACCTTGCCGTTGTAGACGTGGCCGCGGGTTCCGTTCAGGGTCACCAGCGCGCCTTCCTTCAGCGTCACGCTGCCAACGACGAGCGTTTTCTTCTGGGCATCCACATGCATGCCGCCGGCGCCGACGATACAGCACTTGCCCCAGCCGCGGGCCACGAGCGCCGCATGACTGGTCATGCCGCCACGGGCCGTCAGGATGCCCTCGGCTGCGCGCATTCCCTCGACGTCTTCGGGATTGGTTTCTTCGCGAACCAGAATGACCGTTTTGCCGGCCTTGGCCTGGACGACGGCTTCCTGGGCCGTGAACACGATGTGGCCGCAGGCGCCACCGGGGCCTGCGGGAAGCCCCTTGCAGAGCAACTTGGCCATGACTTCAGCCTTCGGATCCACAATCGGGTGGAGCAGTTCGTCGAGCTGGGCCGGCTTCAGGCGCAGCACGGCGGTTTTCTCGTCGATCAGCTTCTCGGCCAGCATGTCCATGGACATGTTCAGGGCGGCGGTACCGGTGCGCTTGCCGCTGCGGCACTGGAGCATGTACAGCGTGCCTTCCTGGATGGTGAACTCGATATCCTGCATGTCCTTGTAATGCTTCTCAAGGGCATTGCGGATCTTGAGCAGTTCCTTATAGATCGAGGGCATCTGCTCCTCGAGCGACTGCAGATGCTTGTTCTGGTCGTTCTTGGTGTCGTTGTTCAGGGGGCTGGGGGTCCGGATACCGGCCACCACGTCTTCACCCTGGGCATTGATCAGCCATTCGCCGTAGAACTTGTTTTCGCCGGTGGCCGGGTTCCGGGTGAAGGCCACGCCGGTCGCGGAGGTATTGCCCATGTTGCCGAACACCATAGCCTGGACATTGACCGCCGTACCCCAGATATCCGGAATGGACTCAATGCGGCGGTAGGAGATCGCGCGCTTGCCGTTCCAGCTCTTGAACACCGCGCCCACGCCGCCCCACATCTGGGCCATCGGATCATCTGGGAAGGCCTTGCCGAGCGCCTTCTTGACGCGCTCCTTGAACTTCTCGCACAGGATCTTCAGGTCATCGGCCGTCATATCGGTGTCGGACTTGTAGCCCTTCTTGTCCTTGAGCTCGTGCATGATGCCTTCCAGCTGCATGCGGATACCCTTGCCCTCGGCAGGCTCGAGGCCCTCGGACTTTTCCATCACCACGTCGGAATACATCATGATCAGGCGGCGGTAGGAGTCGTACACAAAGCGCTCATTGCCGGTTTTAGCGATCAGGCCGGGGATGGTCTTGGTGCACAGACCCACGTTCAGAACCGTTTCCATCATGCCCGGCATGGACGTGCGGGCGCCGGAGCGGCAGGACACGAGAAGGGGATTCTGGGGATCGCCGAACTTCAAGCCCATATCGGCTTCCATCTGGCGAAGCGCGGCATCCACCTGCTCTGTCAGAATTTTCGGGAATTTGGATTTGTTCGCGAAGAAATCGTTGCAACACTCCGTTGAAACGGTGAACCCGGCCGGGACGGGAAGCCCCAGATGGCACATTTCGGCGAGATTCGCGCCTTTGCCGCCAAGCAGATTCTTATCACTCGCGCCGCCCTCGGTTTTGCCGGGGCCGAAACTGTACACATACTTCTTACCACTATTCGATGCCATTGCTACGTACTCCTGTTTATGTTTTATCGCGCCGGTTTTGCGGCGCGGATTGTCAAACTGAACCTTCAAAACTGATCATGGCGAAGCCGAAAGGTGGCCCGGACACACAAAAAAACGCGCGTCCGGCATAATCCGGCCACGAGGAATGTCGTGACTGGTGTTCTGCCGACCGCGAGAAATGCGGACTGGACAACCGAACTTGAATCGCTACGATTAACCGGCGCAATATATTGGATGCATAGTAACATCGCAAGGCGTTTCTTGCGGGAGAATGAAAAAAGGGAGAATCAGCTGTGAGTAAAACATTGAGTCTGGCGGCAAACACCATTCGCGGTCTCGCGATGGACGGCGTTCAAAAAGCGAATTCAGGACATCCCGGTATGCCCATGGGAATGGCGGATGTGGCCGCTGTGCTGTTTTTGAAGCATCTCAATCACTGCCCCTCCCGCCCGGATTGGGCGAACCGGGACCGGTTTTTGCTTTCGGGCGGACACGGCTCAATGCTGTTGTACAGCATGCTGCACCTGAGTGGATATGCGTTACCTTTGGATGAATTGAAGCAGTTCCGTCAATGGGGAAGCAAAACCCCGGGGCACCCGGAGTACGGCCATACCGTCGGAGTGGAAGCCACGTCAGGTCCGCTGGGGCAGGGGTGCGGCATGGGAACCGGGATGGCGCTTGCCGAGCGCATGATGGCCGCCCGCTTCAATAGCGGAGTGTATACTCCCGTGGATCACCAGACGTATGTGTTCTGCGGCGATGGCGATATGATGGAGGGCATTTCGCATGAGGTGTTCTCGTTTGCCGGTCACCTCGGCTTGAACAAGCTGGTGGTTTTTTATGACAGCAATCACATCACCATCGAGGGCGACACGGATTTGTCCTACAGCGATGATGTGCGCAAGCGCTTTGTCGGGTATAAATGGAATGTTCTCGAAATTGACGGGCATAATTATGAGGAAATCGATAAGGCGATCCTCACCGCCAAGGCGGAGAAGGACCGCCCGACCTTGATCGTCACCCATACGCACATTGCGCACGGGTCCCCGCATTTGCATGATTCCCACAAGGCGCATGGCGAGCCCTTGGGTGTTGAAGAGATCAAGGCCACCAAGAAGGCCCTGGGCATGCCGGAAGATCAGGATTTTTATGTTCCCGATGCCGTGCGCGACCTGTTTGCCGCGCGTTCCCGGGAAATGGAGTCCAAGGTTACCGGATGGGAAGCGGATTTCAAAAAGTATGCCGCCGCCTATCCCGAGCAGGCCAAATTGTGGGATGCCTGCATGAAACAGGTTATGCCGGTCGATTTCGAGAAACAAATGCCGGTCTTTGATAAACCCGAGGCCACGCGCGTGTCTTCCGGGAAGGTGATGCAGAAGATCGCCAAGGCCATGCCCTGGTTCGTGGGCGGCGCTGCGGATCTGGCGCCGAGCACGAAGACGTTCCTGGACGGATTCACCTCGGTGTTGCCGGGCAAGTTCGAGGGACGTAACATCCACTTCGGTATTCGGGAACTGGGTATGTCGGCCATTCTGAACGGAATGCAGCTTCATGGCGGATTCCGCGTGTACGGCTCGACCTTCTTCGTGTTCTCGGATTACTGCAGGCCCACGATCCGGGCGGCGGCACTCATGAATCTGCCGACGGTGTATGTGTTCACCCACGACAGTTTCCACGTGGGTGAAGATGGCCCGACGCATGAACCCATTGAGCAGATCGCCAGCTGGCGCTGCATGCCCAATGTGTCCGTGATCCGGCCCGCTGATCCCACCGAGGCGGCCGCTGCCTGGCTTGCTGCTTTGAAGAATACGACCGGCCCGACCCTGCTCCTGATGACCCGCCAGAATTTGCCGGTGCTTGATCGGACGGTTTATCCGGCCGCCTCAAATCTCGAGAAGGGCGCCTACACGCTGTGGCAGAGCGGTCAGGGCAAGCCCGACTTGATTCTCATCGGAACAGGTTCCGAAGTCAGCCTCGCGCTGGATGCAGCGAAGGAATTGGCGAAGGACGGTAAAAACGTGCGCGTCGTCAGTATGCCGTCCTGGGATTTGTTCGATAAGCAGAGCCCCGAGTACCGGGCTGAGGTATTGCCGCATGATTGCCAGAAGCGGGTGGCGGTTGAAGCCGGGTGCTCCTTCGGCTGGAGCAAGTATGTGGGCTGCCAGGGCCGGAAACTGACGGTGGATCACTTCGGTGCCTCCGCCCCGGCCAAAACCATCGCCGAGAAATTCGGCTACACCACAGCGAATGTCGTGAAACTGGCGAAGGAAGT
>CAZOZF010000046.1:0-4494 GCA_964584205.1 uncultured Verrucomicrobiota bacterium | reverse complement strand
TATGGCTCGATTCATCATACATGGCGGGAAACGGTTGAGCGGGACGTATGCTCCCGGCGGCAATAAAAATGCCGTCCTCCCAATGTTGGCAGCCTGTGTTCTCACAGATCAGCCGGTTGTTCTGGAGAATGTCCCCTTGATTGAGGATGTTCGCACGATGCTGGATTTGTTGTCCGGCATCGGGGTGGAGATCGAACTGAAGGACCACACGGTCAGGCTTTGCGCCAAGGGGCTTCGTCGCAGCAAGCTGGATCCGGAACTCTGCCGGAAAGTGCGGGCCTCTATCCTGCTGGCCGGGCCGATGGCGGCGCGGCTGGGGCGGGTGACCCTGTCGCCGCCGGGCGGTGATGTGATTGGCCGGCGCCGACTGGATACGCATTTTCTGGGATTACGGGCACTGGGAATTGATGTGGAGGGCGGAAAGAATTTTGTATTCCGCCGCAAACGGCTCGAAGGCGCCGCGATGGTGCTCGACGAAGCCAGTGTGACCGCGACGGAGAATGTGCTCATGGCGGCCACATTGGCCAAGGGCGAAACAACGATTTTCAATGCGGCCTGCGAACCGCATGTCACCGACCTGGCCCTGCTCCTGAATAAAATGGGGGCGCAAATCACCGGGGTGGGGACGAACCGCCTGGTCATTCGCGGCGTGGAGACGCTGGGTGGGGCGACGCATACCGTCCAGCCGGATTACATCGAGATCGGGAGCTTTGTGGCCGCCGCGGCGGCCACGGGCGGCGAACTGAAAGTGGGCGGCGTGGAAGCCGAGCCGATGCTTATTATCAGTAAAACCTTCCAGAAACTCGGGATCAAACTCCAGATCGACGGGGCGTCGTTGACGCTACCCGCCCGCCAGACGCGGAGGATTGTCAGGGACTTCGGTTCCGCGATTCCCAAGATCGAGGATGGTCCCTGGCCGATGTTTCCCTCGGATCTGATGAGTGTGTTGCTGGTGGCGGCGACGCAGGCGAAGGGGCCGGTTCTGTTTTTTGAAAAGATGTTTGAGAGCCGGATGTATTTTGTGGATTACCTCATTGGAATGGGGGCGGGGATTGTCGTGTGCGATCCGCACCGTGTTCTGGTCACCGGCCCGTCACGCCTGCATGGGATCAGCATGGCCAGTCCGGATATCCGCGCCGGCATGGCGCTCCTCATTGCCGCTCTCTGCGCCAAGGGCGAAAGCGTCATCCACAACGCCCAGACCATTGACCGCGGCTATGAGCGCATCGAGGAACGCCTCCGCGCCCTTGGGGCCGATATTGTACGGGAAGAATGATCACGCCCGGCCACCACCCGGAACTGGAACGGCGCATCCTTCATGGATTGATCTGTGAATGGAAGAATGCCGTTGCTTTTCTATCGCCCACAGTCAGAACCCGATTGACGCTTCCGGGCTTCGAATTGCGTGACTTCGACAAGCGGTGGGCCGAATGGAACCGCGAACGGCGGGTCATGGCGTTCAGTCGCAAGTTGGTGATGAACTATCCCTGGATGACCGTCCGGGAAGTGTTGCTTCACGAGTTGGCCCATCAGGTGACGGATGAGCTACTGGGCGGAACCGACCAGCCGCATGGTGTCCGGTTTCAGGAGGCCTGTCGTTTGCTGAACGCGGATCCCCGCGCGGCGGGCGACTACCCCTCGCTCTATGAAGCGGGCAATAGCGGCGGACTCGATGAAAACGACCGGATCCTGCTTCGCGTGAAGAAGCTTCTGGCCCTCTCTGCGAGCGCGAACCGGCACGAGGCTGAGCTGGCCATGACAAAAGTCCATGAGACGATTGCCCGCTATCATATTGATCTGCTTTCTGGAACGGCGGATCGGCAATACAGTAGCCTGTGTCTTGGCGAACCGCAGTTGCGGCAGGCGGCCCACGAGTATGCATTGAGCCGGCTGCTACAGGATTTCTATTTCGTTGAAGCCGTGTGGATTGGTGCCTATGTGGTCGACCGGGAGCGAATGGGCCGGATCCTCGAAATCAGCGGCACCACAGAAAATGTCAGGATGGCCGGCTACGTGTATGACTTTCTCAAGCGGGTGATCAAGGACCAGTGGCAGGTTTTCCGGAAGGGGCGTTCGCTCACCTCCGGGCGCCAGGTGGATTTTGCGCTGGGCCTCTTGAGCGGCTTCTCGGAGAAGTTGAAGACCCGGGATCGTGAGCTCGAGACAGAGAGTCCAGCGACTTATGCGCTAATGAAGCGGGATGATGTTCAGCTCGCGGCCTATATGAAGGTGCGTCATCCCCGGCTCCGCAAGACATCAGGCTCCGGCCGCCGCATCGACGAGAAGGTGCACCGCGCTGGTCAGGCCGTGGGCCGCAACACCATTCTTTCCAAACCCATCGAGCACGGAGCTACTCGCCGCCATTTCCTGCTGGGCGGAGGGAGCGGATGAATTTTTCAAATGACTGACGGAGAAAATGCATGCAGCAGCCGCGTTGGCGGCTCCCCGTGCTGAGCCGGGCCTTCCTCCGGAGTGGTTTATCGGCCATCGCGTTGTCGAGAGCCGGGTTCGCGTTAACATCGCCGCTCAACGGTGGGAAGTGGCGGCTGAGATCCCCTTGGACCTGATATGCGAGGCCTCCCGCCCACAGTCGGGCTCCCGGTGGCTATTTTCATTCAGCCGGTACGACTACACACGGGGCCGGGAAAAGCCGCTTCTTTCCTCCACCTCCCCGCACACCGTGCTGAACTTCCACCGGCAGGAGGAGTGGGGCGAATACGATTCTCTCCAGTATTGTTAGAGATCGATGCGGGAAGTGCGCTCTTGAAGTAGTGTTTTGAAGCGATCTTTCATATCGGGGCTGCAGAAACCCTTCGCCATTATCTGAAGGGCGGAGGAGAGGTTCCTGGAGAAACGCTCGTAAACGTTCTCGACCTGCTTATGTGTGAGTTTCATGGAAGTGGCAAATCGCATAAAATCCTCCCGCGTCAAGCGACTCTTGCGACCATTCAGTGTCAGTGCGGTCTCTTCGGTATCCTCCGGCAGCAGCAGGACCGTCGGGAGCAGGTCATAGGCGGGCGACAAAGCGATTTCGCCACCGGGTCTGTAGAGCAAGGAAAAGTTCTTTAGATGCATGTCCGAGTTGCCGGTGAGGAAGCAGAAGAGCGTCACTTCGAACAGCCGCAGGGCGTCATATAATGGGTTGCTGCAGTGCCGTAGGATCACCTTGCCGACCTGCTCCAGGGAGCCCCGGTATTTCTGTTCTGTCAGCCGGTCGGTCAGTTGGCACATGTCCTCCATATGGAGTTTTGCTTCGCCATCTCGGTCCATGCGCCTGGTGATGAAAGCGATTCGCTGATCTTCCAGCGGGATTAATCCGCATTCGGCTGTTGCGATGCCGAAGCACTTGGCGATGCGCATGGTCAGATGCTCCAGTTCCGGCATCTGGGGAAAGTGGGCCACCTGTGGTTTGAGGATGAAGCCTCCCTCCAGGCCAACCAGCGCAAGTCTGGACTTTTTCGGGGGGTCTCCTTTTTCAAGATGCAGGGAAAGCTTGGGTTGAACGCCGGGAACCGTTACATGCTGGCGAACGATCTTTTCTGCCAGTCCGTTCAGTTGGTCCCATGTGTAGGGCAGCTGGGGTGGGTGGGGTGCACCAAAGAGCTTCCGGCAGCAGGCTTCATGGTATTGCATGACGCCGTCCCCCAACAATTCGCAACAGATCTGGCAGTTTGTGCTGTTCATATTCTGTCCTCCAGAGGAATGACCGACACTGCCCCGATGCAGTCTTGGCAACACGCCAGCAATAATCCCATTCGGTCGCGTGGATCGAGTTTCCAGGTATGTTCAGCTATATCCAGCAGCCACCCCTCGGGAATCAGGCCATCAAAGAAGGGGAAGAGCCGTTTGTCCTTGAAGCTTTCAGCTTGAAGGGGCAACGACAGGCTGATGGCAACCGCATCGGAGTAGGCTAAATAGGACGCATCGTACGTAAATGAATAGTCGCGATCCCTCTCTTCCAGCACTCCCGTCAAACGGCCCTGCATGTAGATTTCAGCTCTCCTCATCATCCACCTCCATATGGAAAGCGACCGGTTCCATTCGGCGCCCAAAAAGTCCCAGCACCTGATTTACCTTGTCAAGCCGGAGCGAGGTTTTGCCTTGCTCCAGTTCGCGGATAAAGCGAAGGCCAACGCCAGCCCGGTCAGCCAAATCCCTCTGCGTCAGCCCCATGGCTCGGCGACGTTCCTTGATGAATAGAATCAACGGCTCAGTCATATTACCCCCTTTTGGGTATAAGTCATGTAAGAGCAAGCATAGTAAACCCTATCAGGTATATCAATAGGTTAATTGGCTGCAATTATACCCGATGGGTATCTTTATTGACTACGGCCCCATTGGCGAAGGTAAAGACTGTGGTATTCATTTTGCTTTGGCAGACCTGCGCGGTACAGGGCGTTTGGATTTAGTCGCACCGGGGAAAGACGGGCTCACCGTGTTCTACAACGAAGGAATGTGAGAAACCTTGCTCAGAACATAATTTGAGCCACACCT
>CAZOZF010000045.1:0-18224 GCA_964584205.1 uncultured Verrucomicrobiota bacterium | reverse complement strand
CGCACTGAAACCGGCCTTTCTGTTGCAATGTGTCAATCTACAGCCGGACGAGACAAAGTTAATTGATGCAAAAGGAGTATATGGAATGAGAAGAATGGTTGGTTCCTCTGTAGCGGTGGTGTTGACGGGCGTGGCGTGGCTGGTCTTGGCCGATTCCGGTTCAGGGCAGACGACAAATGCCGCCAAGACATTTATAGATTATTTTCTGCCGACACCCATCGTGGGTTCTTTGTCGAAGGACGTGTGGGGTGCCCCCGAAGTGGGCCCGCGCGATCCGCAGAACGGGCTGGAAGATGCCGCCATGAAGCAATGGGCCTACTGGGATGGACAGATCATCAAGGCTCCGGACGGGAAGTATCACATGTTCGCGAGTCGCTGGGAGCAGGAGAAGGGGCACGGGGGGTGGGGAAGTTCGAAGGCGGTTCATGCGGTGAGCGATAAATTGATTGGCCCTTATGTCGACAAGGGGATCTGCTGGCCGGGAAGCATGAATGGTAAGGGGCATAACGTGACGGCACTGGTGTTGCCTGATGGCCGCTATGCCGTGGTCATCAGCGAGACCCGGCCTGGTACGGTCTTTGTCTCCAAGTCCCTGGATGGGCCGTGGGAGGCGCTGGGGGAAATCAAGGGTGAAGGTTTGCGGGCTTCCAACGTCAGCATCATGGTGCGGCCGGATGGCGACTTCATGATCGTGCAGCGTTCGGGAAAGGTCTTTATCAGCAAGACCGGCATTCTCGGTCCTTACATAGTCCAGGGTGATGGTGTTTATATGAGCGTCCCCGAACTGGCGCTGAGGTATCTGGAAGATCCGGTCATCTGGTACAGTGGCGGCTTGTATCATATCGTGGTGAACCACTGGGATAACCGCAAGGCCTATCACCTGACTTCGGTTGATGGCATCAAGGACTGGAAATGCCGCGGAATCGCCTACGATCCGACAAAGGATTTCGTTCGCTACGCCGACGGCACCGTCAACCATTGGCACAAACTGGAACGGCCAGGTGTACTGATTGAAAATGGCCATGTCGTGGCGCTTACCCTGGCTACGCTGGATGTTCCCAAGAGTCTGGACAAGGGCGGCGACAATCATGGCAGTAAGATAATCGTTATTCCCTTCGACGGGGCGGCGCTGGATCGCGACCTGGCCACGGCTTCTGCCGTCGCTCCTCCGGCACAGTCAAAGTAGCAATGCGGTGAATGTTGAATCTGCAGCTGAAGAAACACTCCAAAATGAGAAGTGATGAAGTATTGTAAATTCATAGTGGTGTCGGCGATGTGTCTGATGTTTCTGCAGGCGGCGGGGTTTGCCGGTTGGTGTTCATCGGATAAAATAAGTCCGGCCGGGTTAAGTTGCGAGTACCGCGAGAATCCGCTGGGAATTGATGTGGCGAAGCCGAGGCTGAGTTGGGTGATGGGGGGCAGTGATCAGTGTTCAGTAATCAGTAACCAGAATTCAGAAATAGGAAACTCTGTAATCTGTAATTTGAAATCTGAGATCACGCGTGGCGTCAAGCAAACCGCCTATCAGGTCCTGGTGGCGAGTTCGGAAGAGTTGCTGAAAAAAGATAAAGGCGATTTGTGGGACAGCGGGAAGGTGGAGGCGGATCAGCAGAACCAGATCGAGTATACGGGAAAACCCCTCGCATCGCGCATGCAATGCTACTGGAAAGTAAGGGTATGGCTTGCCAGCCGTAGCCTTGGCGAAGGCTGGAGCAAGCCTGCGTGCTGGACAATGGGTCTGTTGAAGCCTGACGACTGGCAGGCGAAGTGGGTCGGCGTCAACCCGTCAAAAGCTGGTGTCACACGAACTGCTGGCAAGCTCCATATTGTCGGCGCGACGTATCAGACTGTTGATGGTGAAAAAACGCGCGATGTGACTGAGATGCTTGCCAGCAAGGTGAACGAGAACACGTTGGCGCTCACGATTACAAACGAAGCAATGGGCGGTGATCTGGCTTTTGGCAAAAAGAAAAATTTGCTTGTCACCTATGAGCTGGACCATCAGCGACTGCAGAAAACCGTGGACGAAGGCGACATGTTGACGCTCAATCGTGAGTCCGAATCCGAATGGGCCACGCCACGCTATCTGCGCAAGACCTTTGCGTTAGATCGCACGGTGCGTCGCGCCACCCTGTATGTGACAGCGCTTGGACTTTATGAATTACATCTGAACGGCCAGCGCGTAGGCGATCACCTGCTGACGCCGGAATGGACAAACTACCGCAAGCATGTGCTCTATCAGACGTATGATGTAACAGCCATGGTGCGTAACGGTCCGAATGCGCTGGCCGCGGTTCTGGGCAATGGCTGGTACTGCGGCGGCTGGCAGAAATGGCGGAGCAAGCTCGAAGCCATTTATGGAACCGAGCCCTACTTGCTGGCGCAACTTGAAATTGAATTATCAGATGGAACTTCTCAGACGATTGCCTCGGATGACAGCTGGCGCGGCACTGCAAATGGACCGCTTCAGTTTGCCGGAATCTATGAAGGCGCGTCTTATGATGCCCGCAAGGAGATGCCAGGCTGGGACACCGCGGTCTTCGATGATGCACGCTGGACAGCCGTCAAGACCGCAGGCACAAACCTGGTTGTCGGACAATTGGTCTGGCAGCGCGGCAACCCCATCCGTGTGACCCGTGAATTGAAGCCCGTGGCCCTCACGGAACCCAAGCCGGGCATCTATGTTTTTGCATTCGATCAGAATATGGTCGGCACAAGCCGCTTCACGTTTAAAGGCGCCGCAGGCGACACGGTTGAGTTGCAACACGGCGAGATGCTGGAGAAGGACGGCACCGTGTTCCGCGGAAACCTCACCGTCGCCAGCAGACACCGAATCCAATTGGATTGCTACACCTTCAGGGGCAACGGACCTGAAACATTTCAAGCCCCGTTTACCTATCATGGATTCCAGTATGTGGAGGTCAGAGGGTTGAAGACAAAGCCGAGCCTGGATGATCTCGCCGGCGTTGTGTTTAACAGCGACTGCCCGGAGGTCGGGTCCTTCACCTGCTCCGAGCCGATGCTGAATCGCCTGGCGAAGAACATCGTCTGGTCGCAACGCAGCAACTACATGGGCGTGCCGACAGATTGTCCGCAGCGCAACGAACGGTGCGGCTACACCGGTGACGCCCAGTTCTTCATGCGCGCTGCGGTCTACAACATGGATGTCTCCGCCTTCTTCAGCAGATGGCTGGTTGATGTGTGCGAGGATGCACAAATGCCGTCGGGTCATTTTGCCGACCACGCGCCAACATTCGGGCCGGGTGATGGTCCCAATATCGGCTGGTCGGATGCGGGCATCATCTGTCCTTTTGAAATCTACCGGACTTACGGGGACACGCGGATCATCCGCGAGCATTACGCAGCCATGAAGCGAAATCTGGAGTGGCTGGCCAGAGCGAGCAAAGATTATCTCTTTACCGGACATGTGGGAAACGGCGACTGGCTCAGTACCGGCGGTGGGGTAGGCAAGGATGTAATTGGAACGGCGTATTCGGCCTTTGATTTTCAGTTGATGGCACAGATGGCGGATGCGATTGGTGAAACAGGAGATGCTGCGGCGTTTCGCGAACGATCCGGCCGCATTGCGGAGGCCTTCGTGAAGGCGTATGTCGATAAAGAGGGCCGAATCATGGGGAGCAGCCAAAGTGGTTATGCGATGGCGTTTACCATGGGTTTGGTTCCCGATGCCTTGAAGGAGAAGATGACGGAGCGATTTGCGGAGGAGGTAAGCCGTTTTGACTGGCATCCCAGGACAGGCTTCATCGGTACGCCGCGGTTACTGCCCGGACTTCACCGTGCAGGACGCGACGATGACGCCTACAAGATTCTGCTGACCAAGACCGCGCCCTCCTGGCTCTATCCGGTAAGTGTCGGAGCGACAACTATCTGGGAGCAATGGGTTGGCTGGGATGGAAAGAATCCGCGTGGCGGGATGAACTCACTCAACCACTACTCCTTCGGTGCAGTAGGCGAGTATATGTTCGGTATGATTGGCGGGATTCAGCCCGAGACGCCCGGCTATCAGCGGATCCGAATCCAGCCTGTGATCCGAGAAGGGCTCACCTGGGCGAAAACCAGCTACGATTCGATCCGAGGGAAGATTGTGAGCAACTGGAGACTGGAAGAGGGAAACTCGAAACTGGAAACTGGAAGCTCGAAAACAGGAACCAGGCCTTTGACGATGGAGGTTACGATTCCGGCCAACACGACGGCTACCGTATATGTTCCCGCGAAAGAGGAATCAGGTGTGACCGAGTCGGGGACGCCTGCCGCCAAAGCTGACGGCGTTAAGTTCCTGCGGATGGATGATGGGGCGGCGGTATACGAGGTAGGATCGGGCACTTACAGGTTTGGCTCCGTTCTGTAGATGTGATTGGGTGGGATAATTTGAAGCGAGGAAAAAGTGACCCCGCGGGCACCTGGAATCGGGGCTTTTGGGACCTGTTGTCCTGCAAACCATCGAATAAGAATAATAGCTGTAAAGAGAGAAGAAATGAATAAGCTGATGAAGAAAGCGTTGTTGTGCATGGCGGTGATGGGGATGTGTGCTGGTGCCTTTGCCGGCGGGGCGGGTTGGTCGTCGCGTGATCCGAACCTGGATGTATTGCCGGGCTTCAAGACGCCACCGTCGGGTTACGGCGAGGTTCCGTTCTGGTGGTGGACCGGTGATAAACTTGACGTGGATCGCATGATTGTCCAGCTGAAAGAGCTGCACAAAAAAGGAATCAGCGGTGTTCAGGTGAACTACTCCCATCATGACTCTCGCGGTTGGATGACAGATCAGGACGAGCCAAGGATATTTACCGAAGAATGGTGGAAGGTTTATTCCAAGGTTTCAGAGGCCTGTGCCAAAATGGACATGGGTATCGGCATGAGTACATACACGCTTGATTGGCCGAATGGCGCATCGAACCTTTTCTTCAGCCTTTTCTATTCCAAGCCTGAACTGAATGCGATTCAGCTTGAGAAAGGACAGCTGTATAAAATCAAAGGCGGTGAATCCAAAACTTTTGATTGTGCCCCTGCCCAATTTGCCGTGCGCGCTTATCCTGTTAAAGATGGAAAAATCCAGCGCGGAGGAGTGGACTTGGCGCCTTTTGTGAAGGACGGCAAGTTTTCCTGGACTGCGCCGGAGGGTGAGTGGGAGATATGGACCTTCTGCACAAGCCGCAAAAACGGGTCCTTCAATCCGCTCATGGCCGGGGCAGGGGATACGGTTATCCGTGGATTTTTCCAGCAGTTCCAGGACCACAATCGTGGAAAATCCGCCGATGGGCTGAATTACTTCTTCAATGATGAACTGCAAATTGGTCTTGGCAAGTTCGCCTGGAATCCTGATTTCGCGGTGGAATTCCGTCAGCGTAAAGGCTACGACCTGCTGGAAGTTCTGCCGGCAATGTGGGGTGATATTGGCAGCATTACGCCCAAGATCCGCATGGATTACGCGGACGTGAGGATGGCGTTAATGGAGGAGCGGTATTTCAAACCCATCTACACCTGGCATACTTCTCGCGGGATGATTTTTGCGGCAGATTCTGGCGGGCGCGGTCGGATGCCAAATGAGTTCGGCGACTACTTCAGGGTTACACGCTGGTACTCGGCGCCGGGCCACGATACGCCCGGAGGACTTGCTGACCTGATAAAGGGCAAGGTTTCGTCATCTGTTGCCAACCTCTACCAGCGGCCCCGCGTGTGGCTTGAAGGTTACCACAGCCTGGGGTGGGGCGCTGCGCCGGAGCGCCTGATGCATGCGACACGGGAGAATTATCTTTACGGCTGCACGCTGCTCAACCTGCATGGTCTATATTATACGACCTACGGCTCGTTCTGGGAATGGGCGCCGCCTTGTTACCATTTCCGCATGCCATACTGGGCTCATATGGGTGTTTTCCTTGGTTACTTTGATCGCCTCTCGTACCTGATGAGCCAGGGGCACATGGTATGTGATGTTGCCGTGGTTTATCCAGTAGCTCCTTTTGAAGCTGATTTGGATGGAAACAAGGCCACCAAAACTGCATTTGATCTTGGGCAGAAACTGATGGCCGCTGGCATTAATTTCGAGTTCATAGATAACGAGTCCCTGGCGCGCGCCACGGTTGAGAACGGCCGTCTGATTGTGAAAGATGCAGGCGCCTCATACCAGGCGCTGGTGTTGACGGATATGGAGGCGGTGCGCTGGCCTACGATTGAAAAGGCGGCAGCCTTTGCCCAGGCGGGCGGCAGGGTTTACAATGTCGGGGTGCTGCCTGCTGTTTCTGATCACGCGGGGCGTGATGACGCGGAGCTGACCACGCTGGTGGATCGCGCTTTCAAGCCCGATTGTCGCCTGGCGCAGAATGCAGATGTGGTCGAGGCGATCCGCAAAGCGTTTGTGCAGGATGTGGCTGGTGTTGGCCAGACTGTTCGCGCGTTGCACCGCAAGGCAGGCAGTCGCGATGTCTACATGGTCATGGATGCCAAGCCAGACAGCGTGGTTGAATTTCGTGCAAAAGGTGCTGTCGAATTGTGGGACCCCTGGACAGGGAAGAACAGTCCGCTGCGCGTGACCGGAGAGACGGCAACCGGCACTAAAGTTCAACTGCCACTTGAAGCGTATGAGGCCCAGATTGTGGTGTTTACGCCGGACCGGAAGCACGTAAATCCCCCGGCGAAGGATGAACGAGCTGAGGTTCAGAAGCCGCTGACCAATGAGTGGACGGTTGCATTCGTTCCCACCATGGATAACACCTACGGCGATTTCAGGATGCCGGTTACAGCCGACAACAAGACGATAGGACTGGAAGCCCGCCGTTTTGCCTGGGCGCTTGAAACCGGCGAGTTGGGCAAGACGGCCATGTTGCCCGCTACAGATGACAGTAAATGGACGAAGGAGTTGCACGGGTACGGCCCGCAATTCTATGTTCTGGGGCCGATACAGGATGATGTGAGTGCGGAGCAACTCGATGCCGAACTGGCCAGGTTGACGGCGGTTGATCCTGCAGTGCCGGTAAAGGTAAATGGAAAGAGCTTTGCGTGGCGGCCGTATGAGTTTTCGTGGCGCATGGGCAAGGAAGGTGACTCCGGTCACCAGGGTTTTCATGGTCTCAAGCGCACTGTGACGGACGATTTCATTTGTCTTGGAAAACAAGCGCGCGGTCTGAATGTGACACATTACGAAGCTGAAGACGGGGGTAAGCGGTATTACCTGTGGACATCTGCGACGGTTGATCAGGCTGTGAAGGCGGAGATTATGGTCAGTGCAGGTCCGCCTGCGGACAAGAGTCACAACTCGAAGGTGATCACGCCTGCGGCTGTCTATGTGAATGGGGCGCGCGTGAATGATCTGGCTCAGCCTGTTTCGCTCAAGGCTGGTGCGAACCCGACGCTTGTCCGGTATGATAATGCAGGACGTGGCCACTTTGTGATGAGGCGGCAGGGTGCTGAAGTGGCCAAAGTGCGAACGCCGCTCGCGATGCGCTGGCAGGATGATTCCGGCCTGATTCCGTTTGATATCTATGCCGGCGCAAGACCGGCGGAATGGTTCCGATTCGTTTCGGCGCCCGGTACGACAGCGATTCGCGTGCAGGCGCGGGGTAAGGTAGAGGCCTGGATCAACGGCGAGCCGATGAAGAATAAGGGCAAGGGCTGCTTTGTTGCAGTGAAGACAGCCGCATCAGCAGCCGTGGTGGCACTGCGCATTGTGCCGGAGACAGGGGTGAGCGGTGGCGGGGTGGTTCCGGAGCCGGTCGTGGTTGAGACCGACGGCACGGGGGTCATGGCGCCGGGCGACTGGTCCAGGATCGGGATCCTCAACAACTATTCGGGCGGGGTCAGGTACGGGACGGTTTTCCAGGTCAGCAGTGAAGAGGCGGCTGGCCGTGTGACGCTCGATCTGGGCAGTGTGGTGGCGACGGCCGAGGTGCTGGTTAACGGCAAGAAGGCGGCAGTGCTGGTGGCGCCGCCGTGGAAGACGGATTTGACGGGGCTGATCAAGGGTGGCGAGAACAAGCTGGAAGTTCTGGTGTATAACACGCTGGCCAATCATTACCTGACGATACCGTCCAAGTACAGGGGCCCGCCGCTTTCCGGCCTGATAGGGCCGGTAAAGCTGAAGATAAGTACAGGTAAATAGACGGTGCGGAAGATTCAGGCGGAAATTTTGCCGGGGGTGGTGGCAGCGGAGCGGCCGCGGTTACTCAGGTGTGTACGTATACTGAGCTGTATCCCGGAACCGTTATTGTGATTCGGTAGGCAAGCTAGAAGACGAAAAATAAGCGTAGAGGACGGAAAATTCTTACTTTTCGAGAAAAGCCCACAGATTTTGCTGATAAAACCAAAGAATACGGAGGTGCTGTTTTGAAAATGATATCACTGTTCATGTCTTCATCCTTTATTGCGCTGATTTGTCTGAATGTCATCGTTGCGGGCGCGGCGTCGGTCGAAGTCTATAATCCGCCTGTCGGCGAGGGCGCCTACATTTTGACGCCGCCTGAGCCGGAGGTGCCTGTCATCAACGGGCCAGTCTTGTTTGGTGTGCGGCCGGGATCTCCTTTTCTTTACACGGTTCCGGTGTCGGGTAAGAGGCCGATGGAATATTCCGTCAAAGGCCTTCCGGCCGGCCTGAGTATTGAGGCCGGGTCAGGGCGCATTACAGGTAAAATCAGCGATCAGGCACCCAAAACGTTTTCGGTGACGCTGGTTGCGAAGAATGCGTTTGGCAAAACTGAAAAGGAATTCCGCATTGTTCAGGGTGAGGATATCTGCCTGACTCCGCCCATGGGCTGGAACAGCTGGAACTGCTGGGCCGGCAATGTTTCCCAGGCGAAGGTTGTTGCAGCAGCCAGGGCGATGGTCGACAGAGGACTCATCAACTATGGCTGGACATATGTTAATGTTGACGACACCTGGCAGGATGTTCGAGGCGGCGCGCACAATGCCATCATGGGTAATAAGAAGTTTCCCGACATGAAGGGGATGTGCGATGCCATTCATGCCATGGGTCTCAAGGTTGGAATTTATTCGACCCCCTGGATTACCAGCTACGCCAGATGCTGCGGCGGTTCGAGTGAAAACGAAAAAGGGCTGTGGGACAAGAGTCTTGCGGGCGGACAGTCTCACAAGCTGGGCCAGCACACCTTTGATGCCCAGGATGCAACCCAGTGGGCGGAATGGGGATTTGATTACCTCAAGTATGACTGGAAGCCCAACGATGTCGTCAGCACTGAGCGCATGGCCAAAGCCTTGCGCGCGACAGGGCGCGACATCATCTACTCGCTCTCCAACTGCGCGCCGATTAAGAATATGAAAACCTACACAAGCCTGGTTAATGCCTACCGGACCACCGGTGATATCAGGGATGCATGGTTCTTGAAGCATGATATCGGCGTATACCAGGGGGTGGTGGATATCTGGGGCTACCATGAGCAATGGGCTGATGCGTGTCTGCCGTCTCATTTTCCCGATCCGGATATGCTGGTGGTTGGTAAAGTGGGCTGGGGGAAACCTGCTCCGACAAAGTTGAAGCCCGACGAGCAATACACACACATCAGTCTCTGGTGCCTGTGGTCGGCCCCGCTGCTCATTGGTTGCCCGGTTGAGGAAATGGATTCATTTACGTTCAGCCTGCTTTGCAACGCCGAGGTGCTGGCGGTGAACCAGGAGCCCCTGTGTAAGATGGGGCGAACGACCCTGGTTGGTGAGCAGGGCGGCTGCAAGGTTGTAAAGCCGATGAGCGATGGAAGTTATTGCGTTGGCTTGTTCAATAAGGGTGAGACTGCGCAGACGGTCGGTGTGACGTGGGCGGATCTGAATTTGTCGGGAAAACAGAAAGTCCGCGACTTGTGGCGTCAGAAAGATGTGGGTGAGTTTGACGGCAAATTTGAAGCCGTTGTGCGTCCGCACGGTGTGGTGCTTGTGCGGCTGGGAAAACTCTGAATATGTTCATACTAAAGTGGTTGCCTGGAACGTCCCGGGTCTTCTACGAAAGATTGATAGGGTTTGCAAAGTCGAAAATAAAACTCAAGGAGAAACACACTATTAAATTACCACATCGAATCAAACAATCACCAATCACCATGAAAGCGCAAAAAAGCCGGTTCATCACCACCGCCGCAGCCGCCTCCTTGATCTTGACTCTATCTGCCGCCGCTGAACCGCGCGAGGCCCTCCCCTTCAACGGGGTGAAAGCCGGTGGCGAGCTCCGCACCCGCATCGCGAAAAACTTCGAGCGTCTCCATGCGGAACGCTATCAGATCGACCGCCTTTTCACCAAATCCCATGATCCGAAATGGCCGGGCGATATGGAAGGTCGGGCCACCCTTGGCCTGGTGCTGGATGCCCAGGCCCTCGGCATCGACGAGCCGGGGATCGACGGACTCTTCTCCGGATATCCCAAGCATTACAACAAGGACGGCTACATCGGCCCGATCTATTTCCCGGATCACATCGACGAACAACAGCTCTCCAGCCACGGCTGGGTGCTCCGCTCGCTCTGCGAGTATTGGCTGTGGAAACACAAACCGGAGACCAAGCTGCAAATCCAGCGCATGGCGGAAACGCTCATTCTGCCGACCTTGGGGCTGCACCAGCAATACCCACTCGATCCTGGCGACCGCAAGCAGGCCGGTGCAGCCTCAGGCACGCACGTCGCCACCATTGGCAAGTGGCGGCTGTCGTCGGACATCGGCTGTGATTTCATCTTTTTCGACGGCGTCGTCCAGGCCTACGCCGTCACCCGCGACGAGCGCATCGTCCCTGTCATTGAGGAACTGGTCGCATTGTTCAAGCGCATGGACGTCATCGCCATCCATGCGCAGACCCACTCCACGCTCTCCGGCACCCGCGCCATGATCCGCTGGTATGAATTGACCGGCAAAAAAGACGTGCTCGATCGTGCGGAGCAGGTCTTCGCCACCTATCTGAAAGAGGGCTGTACGGAGAATTTCGAAAACTACAACTGGTTCGGCCGCCCGAAATGGACGGAGCCTTGCGCCATCGTGGATTCCTATCTGGTCGCCTGCCAGCTCTGGCAGCATACCGGCAAGCCGGAGTATCTCGAAGCCGCCCAAGGCATTTATTTCAATGGCATCTCCGCCACCCAGCGATCCAACGGCGGATTCGGTCTCAACAACTGCTCTGGTGCCCGCGACACGCATGTTCACACTCACATGCCCGAGGCTTGGTTTTGTTGCACCATGCGTGGTGGCGAAGGTTTATCCGCCGCCGCCCGTTACTGCGCCTTCACCGGCAAGGATAGTCTGTGGCTCGCCACTTACATGGACAATCAAATCTCGGCCACGCTGGATGGCGGAAAATTTTCCTTTAAACAGCAAAGCCAGTATCCTTTCGGAAACTCCACCAAGATAACGATTAGCGAAGCGACTGGCACCACTATCTCACTCCAGCTGTTCTCACCGTCATACCTCACGCCGGAGTCCGTCACGGTCAACGGCACCGCCGTGGAGATGAAACCCGAAGCCGGATTCATCCCGGTGAGCCGGGTTTGGAAATCCGGCGATGTGTTGGAGTTTCGATTCACTCCAAAACTCGGCCGGATCGCTCCCCGAAACAGCCACTCGATCCAAGGATACGACCTGATCCGCGAAGGTCCGCTGCTGCTTGCCGCCCGCCTGCCCGAACAACCCGAGAACCAAAAAGCGTCGCCAGTCCCACTGCCTCTTGGCGGCGAGTTGAAATCCGGACAACCCGGCAAACCCACCATGGGCGCAACTCCTCTCATCCCCGTCTATCACCTGTTGGATCCCGCCTACGACCAGACCAAAGGTTCGTGGCGGCAAATGCTTTTCCCGAAATAGTTGGTATTTGCAAAATAAACAAGGAATAACAAATATGAGACATTACATTGTTCAATTATTATCCATTGCCGGGCTTTTATCTATCTCGGCAGCGGCTGAGACTGTGCCTGCGTTTGTTCATCCGGATACCGTACCGGCCTCAAGCTGGTCGGCCAAATGGATCGGAGCAGAGCCGGCTGCCAGTGCAGCAAAGACCAACAGCCCTGTAGCTGCGAAGCAGGAGAACCTCTGGAGCTGTTACCGCAAGGAGTTCAGTCTTGCGGGAAAGCCGGAATCGGCCATCGCGCGGATTGCGGTCGATTCCAAATACTGGCTATGGGTCAATGGCGTGCTCGTCGTGCGTGAAGGAGCGCTCAAGAGGGGGCCGACACCGGGCGATACATTTTTTGATGAAGTTGAGCTGGCGCCGCATCTGAAGCAGGGACCCAACACTGTTGCGATACTGGCCTGGTATTTCGGCAAAGAAGGGTTCAGCCACAAAAGCAGCGGGAAAAGCGGTCTGCTGTTTGAGCTCGCTGCAGGAAAAGAAAAGATCGTCAGTGATTCATCCTGGCGTGCGATTATACATCCGTCCTTCGGAGGCACCGGGGCGCCTCATCCCAATATCAGGCTTCCAGAATCCAACATTCGCTTTGATGCAGGGAGCGATTTAGCCGGCTGGGAGCTGTCGGGTTTTGCAGTGCAGGCATGGGCGCCAGCCAGGGAGTTGGGTTCGCCGGACTGCGCGCCCTGGAACCGGCTGGTCAAGCGTCCGGTTCCGTTCTGGAAAGATTATGGCCTCAAGTCCTACGCCAATGCCTCGGCTCTTCCTGCAATCTCAGATGGAAAGCCGATCATGGCTAAAATTCCGTACAACGCCCAGATCACGCCTTATTTCAAAATCAAGGCCAAGGCCGGCGAAGTAATTAAAATACAGATGGACAATTATAGGGGCGGCGGCCCGCCCAATGTTAGGGCCGAATATGTAACCCGTGAAGGCGAGCAGGCGTTCGAATGTTATGGCTGGATGAACGGACACGAGGTGCAATACGAAATTCCGGCCGGCATCAAGATTCTTGATCTCAAGTATCGGGAGACCGGCTTTGACACGGAATTTGCCGGAACGTTTGCCTGTGATGATGAGTTCCTCAACAAGCTTCGAGAAAAAGCGCTCCGCACGCTTTACATCACGATGCGTGACAATTATATGGACTGCCCGGACCGGGAGCGCGCATTGTGGTGGGGTGATGCAGTGAATGAGCTCGGCGAGTCGTTTTATGCATTTGACCGGCGGTCCGACCTGCTGACCAGGAAATGCATCATTGACCTCGTGGCCTGGCAGAAGCCGGATGGCGTCCTGTTCTCACCTATCCCCGCAGGCAATTGGACCAAGGATCTGCCCCTCCAAATGCTGGCGAGCATCGGGCGAACCGGTTTCTGGACCTACAGTTTATTCAGCGGGGATATGGAAACGCTGGGCGTTGCGTATCCGGGGATGAAGCGGTACCTGGAGATCTGGAAGATGAAGCCGGACGGGCTTGTTGTGCCGCGGCCAGGGGCCTGGGCGTGGGGTGACTGGGGGGCGAATGTCGATATGGCGGCGCTTTATGATGCCTGGTATCACATTGGTTTGCAGGGACTGCGCAATGCTGCCGTGGTCTTGAAGAAAGAAAGTGATTTGCCGTGGATCGATGCGCGAATGAAGTCCATTGAAGCCAACTTCAACAAATCTTATTGGACTGGTACTGAATATCGTTCCCCGGATTATAAGGGACAGACTGATGACCGCGTGAATGCGCTGGCGGTTGTGGCCGGCTTTGCGAAACCCGACCAGTACCCGGCCCTGATTGAGGTCTTTAAAAAGCAGTCACATTGCAGTCCGTACATGGAGAAATATGTGCTGGAAGCCCTCTGCCTGATGGGGCAGCCTGGGCTTGCGCAGGAGCGAATTAAACAGCGGTTTGCCGCAATGGTGGATCATCCCAAATACACAACGCTCTGGGAAGGGTGGGGAATTGGCAGTAAAGGGTTTGGAGGGGGGACTATTAACCATGCCTGGAGCGGTGGGCCACTCACCATCATGTCGCAATACTTTGCCGGGATAGCGCCGACGGCGCCGGGCTTTTCAGCTTACAGCGTGTATCCGCAGCTGGGGTCTCTGAAGAAGATCGATGCGAAGGTTGTTACGGCGAAGGGCACGATTGCGCTGCGGCTGGCCGATTCGAAGGAGCTCTTTTCGCTGGAGTTGAATTCGCCGCCCGGCACGAAGGCGGCGGTGGGCATCCCGCTGCTGGCCGGGGAGACGATCACTGAGGTGAAGGCCAATGGCGCGGTGCTCTGGAAAGCGGGCAAGGCTGCCGGAGCCGGCAGCGGTGTGCGTTTTGTTGAAGCCAATGCGCAGTACCTGGTGTTTGCCGTTGAGTCTGGCACATGGTCTTTTATCGCCAGTAAATATTAAAGGAAGGGGTGGGCTTATGAAGAGTATCTTCTTCAGGGTTGCGGGGACGTTGCAGGTAAGTCGTTGGTGTAGACGGTATAGGAAGCTAATTAACACACAGGCAGTAAGAGGTTGAGAGGAAATGTTGAAAGTTTACAGGATTTGTCAGCTATGCTGGCGATGAATTTGAGCGATGATTGACGGGGCTTTGCCGATACGGCAGGAGAGGCGCGGGTAGAGTGAGGCGTGCCGATGAAAACGGCAAAGTGTGCGAATTAGGGCTGAATATGTTCATACTAAAGTGGTTGCCTAGAACGTCCAGGGTCTTCCTCGTCCCAACGGGACTCACGTCCGTCGCCGCATGCAAGAGCGGCGGCCGTGGCCGTCCGCCCTCCAAAAGACTTTGAATCATCAGGATGCAAAATGTCAGCAAATATCTGAGGCTCTCAGGTTGTCGCGCATGGTCGGCTGACGGACAAGCAGCGGCCCTACAAGAAGGAGGAGATACTTTCTGTCGTGCGCAAAACCGATTACGTGTTTTAAATCTTTGCGATACTATCTTGTTAGCTTCGTAGATGTAAAAATGAAAGGATGAATGGAAAAATGAAAAGATATAAGACAATACGATTACTTCCAGCTGCGGTCATTGTGGCGTTGACGCTCTCGTCCTGCGTCAGTGATGTTTCTCTCAAGACTGGTGTTCGGGCACCCTCAGCCTATGGGCCTGTGCCGACTGCCCGTCAGTTGCGGTGGCATGAATTGGGGCAATACGCCTTTGTGCATTTTGGCGTGGACACATTCACCGACAAGGAATGGGGTTTTGGGGATGAAGATCCGAAGCTTTTCAATCCCACCGCGTTTGACGCGAACCAGATAGCCGCTGCAACCAAGGCGGGTGGACTCAATGGACTGATCCTGGTAGCCAAGCATCACGATGGCCTTTGTCTCTGGCCGACGAAGAGCACTTCGCACAACATCACTGCCACGTCTTACAAGGATGGCAAGGGCGATATTGTGAAGGAGATGGCCGAGGCATGTCAAAAGGCGGGCCTCAAATTCGGTGTCTATGTGTCGCCGTGGGACCGGAATAATCCGGAATACGGATTTCCCGGTTATGTCGCAGTCTTTCACCAGCAAATCAATGAAGTTACCTCCAACTACGGGCCGGTCTTCGAGATGTGGTTTGACGGCGCATGTGGCGGCACCGGTTATTACGGCGGTAAAGGGGGCAAGCGGGCAATTAAGTATAATACCTATTACGATTGGAAAGGAATTCATGCCATCATTCGGAAAAACCAACCCGATTGTATCATCTGGTGTGGACAATATGATGAGGGCGGACGCACGCATTATGGGGACTGCCGTTGGGGTGGCTCGGAAAGCGGGAACGTAGGCGATCCCTGCTGGAACGCGTTGTCCTCGACTAACCGCATTCAATATGGAACCGGCATTCGGAACGGGGATGTGTGGTGTCCGGCGGAGGGAAATACCTCAATCCGCCCGGGCTGGTTTTACCATGCCAGTGAGGATTATAAGGTCAAAACACCACAACGTCTCATGAGCGTCTATCTGTCATCCTTCGGGCGTGGGGCCACTTTCATTTTAAACCTTCCGCCGGATCGGCGCGGGATTGTTCATGAGAATGACGTGTCGAGTCTGACTTTATTTGGCGACCATTTACGCAAGACTTTTGAGAACAACCTGGCGCAGGGAGCCAGTCTCACGGCCAGCAATACGCGCGGCAACGATACGTCTTACGGACCTCAAAAGCTGCTCGATAACGACTTGTGGAGCGCGTGGGTTACGGATGACGCCGTTCATACACCCGAGGTGGTGATGGCGCTGAACGGGGCCAAGACGTTTAACATGATTCGTTTGCGTGAAGACATTCGTCTCGGTCAGCGCATTGAGGGCGTGAAGGTGGACGCATTCCTGGACGGCGTCTGGAAGGAAATTGCCAGTGCCCCGAATGTTGGCGCCAGCCGTTTGTGCCGCGTTCCCACGGTTACAACGACCAAGGTGCGCGTGCGCATTACGAAGTCGCCGGTATGTCCCGCGCTTTCCGATATCGGTCTGTTTTTGGAGCCGGAGTTAGCCGTCTGGTGTCCGCCGGTTTCCGATCCGAAAGTGTCGGCCTCCTTGAAGTCCAAGGCGAAGTGGACTGTTGTATCCGCCTCGTATGGTGATGCGAAGGCAGCCATCGATGGTAAGTCAGTCACTGCCTGGAATACCAGTCGCAAGGATTACCTGCACACGCTTCCGCAAGAGTTCGTTGTGGATATGAGTGAGGAAAAGACGCTGAAAGGTTTTTCGTATGTGCCGCATCAGAAAGGAAGCCAGGATGGCGTGGTGGACCAATATACCTTTTGTGTGTCTGTGGATGGCAAAACATGGACGACGGTATCTGAAGGCGAGTTTGGGAACCTGCTCGCCAATCCTGTCGAGCAGACCATGACGTTTGTGCCCGTGAAGGCCCGGTACTTCAAGTTCGTAGCCAGGCACGCATTGGCGAGGACTTACGCCGTTGTGTCGGAAATTGGCGTTGTGGAGTAATTTATGAATATGATGAAAATGAAGCGGTGCGTTGCAGGGATCGTCTTTTGTTGGGTCGCCAGCACGCTCACCTCGTTTTCCGAGCTCTACGTAACGATAGCACCTGACAGTCCATCAGGCGTTTATGCTGCGGGCGAAACCGCTTCTTGGACGGTCAACGTCAATCCCGACCCCGCTTCACCCGTGCCTGAGTTGACCTATAAGATCAATGGAACGACCGTCTCCGACGGAAAGCTAAATTTCTCGGGTACCCCGATGAAAATTTCCGCTTCTCGCACGGACCCCGGTTTTATGGCTGTTCGAGTGTTCGCCACAGGAAATCCGGACCGGCTGGTGGCTCTGGGCGGCGCGATCTTCTCTCCGGAAAAGATTTTGCCGGCGGCGCCTGAACCGACGGATTTCGATGCCTTCTGGCAGTCAAAGCTCGATGAACTTGTGCGAGTTCCCATCAACCCCGTGGTCAAAAAAATACCTGACCTCAAGAACGCCCCCGGCGTTGATTATTACCAAGTCACTCTCGACAACATCCGAGGCACCCACGTGCACGGCCAGCTCGCGCATCCCTCCGCCGAAGGCAAATACCCCGCCATGCTCAAGGTGATGGGTGCCGGTGTTTCCTCGCTCCAACCGGGAGCTGTCTTAGTCGAAGCCAAGGCCGGCTGGCTCGTGTTCCAAATCAGCGCGCATGACCTACCCATCGATGAAACCCCTGAGTTCTACACTCAGCTCAAGAATGGAGCTCTCAAAAACTACCCCTTGATCGGTAGCGAAGACCGTGAGACTTCCTATTTTCTCCGCATGTTCCTCGGCTGTGCGCGCGCAGTAGACTACCTTACCTCGCGTCCAGACTGGAACGGAAAAGTCTTGCTTGTTACTGGCATGTCACAGGGGGGGCTTCAGTCCTTTGCGACCGCAGGACTTTGCCCGAAAGTGACGGGAGTAATGGCACTCGTTCCCGCTGGATGCGACGTTTACAGTATGCGTTGTAACCGCGCCCCTTCCTGGCCATACTGGTTTTCAAAACCGGGTGCTGAACACATAAAAAAGGTTGAAACAACCGCCGGTTACTTTGACGGTAGAAATTTTGCAGCACGCATCCATTGCCCTGCGCTTGTGGGCTACGGTTTGATCGACGAAACATCTCGACCCACCAGCGTTGCCACAGCCGTCAATGCGCTCAAGGGAACTAAAGAAACGCTTATCCTCCCCCTATCCAACCACATGGGAAGAGACCACACAGGAAAGGGAGAGTCTGTTCATCACGCCCTCTTTTATAGCCGCGCCGAAGCCTGGAAAAAAGCAGCCCTCGCCGGCCAATCCCTGCCGCCCAAATCGCCGTAAATCAATCAGCGTCCCCGATGCCTACTGTGTAAGTCAGGCATTCCTGCTTAACCTAGTGTGGGGGTGAAATTCTTCTCCCTTTCCCCGTGCGCAAAACGTACTACTTGTCGCAAATCCTT
>CAZOZF010000044.1:13711-18229 GCA_964584205.1 uncultured Verrucomicrobiota bacterium | reverse complement strand
TGGGCGGGAATCCCCTGAACGCGGTGAACTGGTGCAGGATGGCGCGCGAGGAAATTCGGAATATTTGGGAGTAAGTTACAATGACACAGCACACAAGAGTCGATCAGGGCGAGGAAGGGACCGGGCGGGGGCATCGGATATACCTTTTGACCATCAGTCTCATAGCCGCGATGGGCGGCTTAATGTTCGGGTTTGATCTCGGGATCATCACCGGCGTCATCCCGTACATCAAACATCAACTTGGGCTTAGCAGTCTGTCGCTGGGGTGGGTGGTTGCCATTTTCGAGTTGGGATGCATGTTTGGGGCGTTCGGCATTTCACGCTATGCGGACAAGTATGGCCGCAAGAAGACGATGCTCGCCAATGCGTTTCTGCTGATCATTTCGTCGGTGGGGGCATCCTTGTCGCCCAATGCCATGATGTTGGCCACCTGGCGGTTTATCCAGGGACTCAGTGTCGGTGCGGCGTCGGTGCTGTCTCCGATGTACATTGCCGAGATCGCTCCGGCCAAGTCGCGTGGGAAGTATGTTTCACTCAACCAGTTGACCATCATTCTCGGGATCCTGCTGGCCACTGTAAGCGGTTATGTTTTCGGTGATAAGAACATCGAAAGCCATGCCTGGCGTCTAATGCTGGGCTCCGCGTTTGCGCCCGCAGTCCTGTTTTTCGTGTGCCTGTTCTTCATTCCCGAGTCGCCCCGCTGGTTGGTCAAGGATGGCTGCGACGAGGAAGCCCTGCGCGTGCTGGGCCGGATCGGGACGGCCGGCCAGTTTGGTGAAATCAAGAGGACGTTGGCCGAAAACCACCGTCACGGGCACTACCGTGACCTGTTGGCGCCCGGCCTGTTCACGGCGTTGATGGTGGGGGTCGGGTTGGCGATTCTGCAGCAGTTTAGCGGGTGCAACAATGTGACGACCTATATTCAGGTGATCTTCGAAAAGGCGAAGATCGAACTGACCGATGGACTGTTCAAGGGGATGTTCGTGGGCTTGGTGTTCTTCTTCTTTACCTTCCTGGCCATCGCCACGATTGACCGTCTTGGGCGCAAGAAGTTGATGTTGATCGGTACGGCCCTGATGGGGGTCATCCTGTTTGCCCTGGCGTGGGCCTTCAGCCATATCGGACAGCTGGAACTGGCGCATCGGGACACGGTGATGGCCGGACGTATCGTGTTTGTGCTGGTGCTTGCCTACATTGCGACCTTTGCTTTCACATTGGGGCCGGTCACCTGGGTCTTGCTGTCTGAGATCTATCCCAACTTCATCCGCGAAAAGGCGTTGTCGATCGCCTCCTGCACGCTTTGGACGGCAACCTTCCTGGTGGTCCTCGTGACTCCCTACCTGCTGAATCTGAGTCCGGTGTTCAACTTTATCCTGTTCGGATCCATGAACGTGGTCGGGTTCTTCCTGGTATTGAAATGGCTGCCGGAAACAAAAGGGCGGTCGCTTGAGGACATGGATTCGCTTTGGATCAAGCAAAAGTAAGGCTCGCGTATCCGGTGGATGGGGAGAACGCGTTTTGCGACATGTTGTTTTATAACCTGAAGGAGCCGATTCACATCGGAGCGGCGAATGACACCTGCGGTTTCCGTCAGGGAATTGGCCGTGCCACAGACGACTCCCAGTTGCAATGCCTCATTCAGGGTTTTGCCACGCATCAGGCCAACTGCGATTCCCGCCATCATGGCGTCCCCGCAGCCTGTTGAATTCACCACATTGATTTTCGGCGGGGTGATTTTCCAGGAATCCTTCCCGTCAAAAGCGATGGCGGGTTTGGAGCCTTGTGTGATGACGATCCGTTTGGCGCCCCATTTCACAAGTTCCTTGATGCCGCGTGCCAGATTGGGTGTTCCTGTGGCTTCAGCGAGTTCTGCGCGGTTGATTTTGACCAGACTCGGGCGTTCCCGGATGGCCTGGATCAAAAGATCCCTCTGAGCATCCATGAGTACCGGAAGGTTGAGTCGATTCGCTTGTCGCACCAAGTCGGCGTAAAACCCATTGCCGCACCCTTTGGGGACGGTGCCGATCAAGACAACCATGGAGGCCTGTCGGAGTGCGCTCGAATAGGCGGATAGAAAGGCCGTGATCTCGATAGGACTCATGGCAGGGGATTCCTCCACAATTTCCGTGATGAGAGGCGACGGAGCGTTGGAGCACCCGATCAAAGTTTGGCAGAGTCGTGTTTCTCCTGCCGTGGAAATAATTGTGGCGGGAATGCCATCCGCCTTCAATGCCTTTCGGAATAATCTGCCTCGGGCTCCCCCTGCCGTGGTCAGAAGCCGTGTTTTTGCGCCAAGTTGCGTTGCCACGCGCGCCACATTGACGCCTTTCCCTGATGCCGTTTCGAGCCCATGCGTCGCGCGATTGACTTCTCCCGGTGAAAATTCCCGGAAGAATAAAGTGCGTTGCCAGCTTGACGATAGACAGACCACTAGAATCATCTCACCACTCCGATCAGTATTGGTATTCACTTCCGCCGATGAATTCGCGCAGAAGCGAGTTGCTCGGAACAATCCGGTCGTCCTGGACCGCCTCGATGGGGGCCAGAAGGTCATGAACCCGCTTGGCCCGTACAAAGGCGTCCTGCCGGTTTGGATCCTGACGGAAACGATCCATGGCCTCCGGAATGAAATCCCACAGCCGGGCCTTCAAAACGGGAAGCTCATAGGGCAGTGCGGTGTTCAGCACAAAATCAGCATGGGCAATGAACGGAATGATGTATTTGAGCTCGCTGCGCCGGACATAGTGCCAGTGGGTGAGCGTTCCCATCGGCTGGAGATTGCGGTGTTCCTTGTCGCGGAGCATGCGCCGCAGAAGCCGGTTGTCGGCCCAACGCATGAAGGTGCCGTCGGCGGCGCGCAATTGGCCGAGAGTTTCGACATAAAGCCTGTATTTATGAATTGCAGGAACAGCCCGGGTCATGTCGTCGTAAAGGCCATGGAGGCTGTCGAGCAGGAGAATTTCATTATCAGCCAGATGCATCTCATTAACATTCAGTGTCCGGATTCCGGTCTTGAAGTTGTAGAAAGGTGTTTTTACCGTTTTTCCTGCCAGCAGGTCGCCCAGGTGGGCGTTGATCAAATCCAGGTCGAGTGACTGGGGGCTCTCGTAGTCATAATCCCCGAACTCATCGCGCGGGTGCTTAACGAGGTCGAAGAAGTAGTTGTCGATGTTGATGGCCTTGAGGCTAAGGCCCACCGCCTGGAGGGCTTCCCCGATCTTGATGGTGGTGGTGGTCTTGCCGGAGGAGGAGGGGCCGGCGATGATGACCAGTCGGAGATCCTGTGATCGCGCGAGCATTGCCTCGGCGGCAAGCCCGGCCTCGGCGGCGAACCGGTCCTCCGCCGCCCGGACGAGATCGGAAAAGTGTCCCTTGCGGATCAGGTCATTCAGGGATTCCACACTCTCACAGCGATGCGCCATGTTCCATAGCAGAATTTCGTAAATTTTTTTGTAGGGGATGTTATCGGTCACTTCAAAAGAATAGGCCTTGGTGGCTCGAAGCATGGCGCGTTCCCGACGATAGGCGATGTAATTCTGTGCCAGCTTGGTCTGCCGGTTTTCGATAAGGACCTTCTCGACAATGTCCTGGATATCCTCAACAGAGGGCAACATATCGCCGTGATAGGCGGCCAGAAGGGTGTTCTCAACCTGTTCCGAGAGAAATTCCGCCAGGGTGCGATCCGGGGTTTTGGCGGAGGCGGTTGCCTTGAAGATGGCCGTGGTGATGCGCTCGCGGTCATAGGCGACCAGATTGCCGTTTCGCTTGACGATTGAGGGAAGTGTGCCCGCCGTTGACATGCCAAGAGGAATACAAAACAGTTGATGAGAAAGCAAGAGAGGAGCCATAATGCCCGCCTATGACTACATACCATGATGCTAAATATGATTGGGCCGCCATGAGCCGCCGCGTGTTGGCGGGAGACGAAATTCGACGTGAAGAGGCTCTGGCGATTCTTCATTCCGGCGAGAATGAACTCCTGAATGTGTTGCACGCCGCCTTTTTGATTCGCCTGCGGCATTTCGGACGAAAAGTCAGTCTCCATGTCATCCGCAACGCCAAAAGCGGGGGGTGTAGCGAGGATTGCGCATACTGCAGCCAATCCAGCTCCAGCACGGGTGAGGTGCCGTGTTATCCGCTCCAGAGCGAGGAGGAACTTCTTCAGGGCGCGAAAGAAGCCCGGGCGATGGGTGCCATCCGCTATTGTATCGTCTCCAGCGGGCGATCACCTGCCACGGAGGATCTTGACCGTATCATCCGGGCGGTCCGGCGGATTAAGCGTGAGCACCCGTTGTCAATCTGCGTGTCATTGGGAATCCTGAATGATGCACAGGCGGCGGAACTCAAGGCCGCCGGGGTAGACCGCTACAATCACAATCTTGAATCCTCGGAACGGTTCTTTCCCTCGATTTGCACGACCCACTCCTATGCGGAGCGAAAGGCCACGGCCGCGCGGGTGAAGGCGGTCGGGATGGAGCTTTGCAGTGGCGGCCTGATGGGCATGGGAGAGACTCTGGA
>CAZOZF010000044.1:0-13611 GCA_964584205.1 uncultured Verrucomicrobiota bacterium | reverse complement strand
ACGGATGCTGGACATGGCCGGGTTCGAGGTGGTCGAGATCACGGATGCGTGATCTTCGGACTCGTAATCTTAATCATAATCTTAATCGTAATCCTCTTTGCAGCATGAGGATTAAGATTACGATTAGGATTACGATTACGATGAGTATCAGCTCACACATTCGGCGAGTAGTGTTCCTTGTGCGCGATGATGCACTTCTTGGGGCACACTTCGATGCAATATCCGCAGATGATGCAGGAGTAGGGGTTTAAGGTCCACGACTTGGGATCGCGGGTCACCTTAAGCGCATTGGACGGGCACCGCTTCTCGCAGGCTCCGCAGAAATTGCACTTATCGATCTCGATGTCGATCCGGCCGCGCGTTCCTTCAGGCAGCTCCCTTTTTACAAAAGGATAACGAAGGCAATCGGTGGGGCTCGTAAGCTTCCGGAAAATACTATTGATGAGGTTAATCATGATTTTATCGCTCCGTACAGCTGACGCAGGGGTCAATACAAATGGCAATCACCGGGACATCCGCCAGTTCGCAACCGGTCAGCTGGTGTAGCAGGGCCGGGAGATTGGCGAAGGTCGGGGTCCGAACCCGGAACCGCTCCAGATTACGCGTTCCATTTCCGCGAATGTAGAAGTTCAGCTCGCCGCGCGGCTGTTCGATCCTGGCCAGAACCTCGTCGGCGGGGGGATTGCCCTTGACCGCGACTGAGATCGGTCCCTGCGGCATGCGCTTGAGGGCGGCGCGGATCAGATCCAGCGACGTGTAGAGCTCCTTCACCCGGACCAGGGTCCGGTCATAACAGTCGCCCGCCTCTCCGACCACCATTTTGAAGTCGAGATCGCCGTAGGCGGCGTAGCCAGTCTCGCGGAGATCCATTCTCAGGCCGCTGGCGCGGGCCACAGGTCCAACGGCGCCCAGTTCGTGGGCTTTATCCTTCGGGAGGACGCCAACGCCGATCAGGCGCTGTTTAACGCTATAGTCCTTGAGCAGGGAGTCGGCCAACTCGGGGAGTTGCTTCTCAACGGAATCCAGTTCGCGCAGGATAGTCTCGCTCAGTTCGGGGGTAATGTCGCGCTTGACGCCGCCGATGGCACAGACGCCGAGAATGACGCGCGCGCCCGTGGTTTTTTCCATAATGTCGAGGATCTGTTCGCGCACCTTCCAGAGGCGCATAAACAGGTTCTCAAACCCGAAGGCATCGGCCAGCAGGCCGAGGATAAGCAAATGGCTGTGAATACGATGCGTTTCGGCCCAGATCACGCGCAAGTACTTGGCGCGATCAGGAATCTGAACCTTCATTAATTCCTCAATGCCCTGACAGTAGTTCTGGGAATGCATGAAACTGCAGATCCCGCAAATGCGCTCCGCCAGATAGACATCCTGAATGTAATCTTTTTTCTCGGCGATTTTTTCGAGTCCACGGTGGATATAGCCAACCGCAGGGAGCGCCTGGACGATTTTTTCGTTTTCCATCACCAGGTGGAGCTGGATGGGCTCCGGAAGAACCGGGTGCTGGGGGCCAAAGGGAATTGTATTGCGACGAATCATGATTTCACCGTTCCTTCAGGGGTGGCGGGGGTCTTGTCCTGTATTTGAATACCGATTCCGGGAATCGATTTATTCAGAGGCGCGACCGGCGCGCCCTCGGCCAGCATGAAGCGTCCCTGGAAATCAATGGCCATGTCGCTGACCTGGACGCCCATAAGATCCTTCATTTCGTTTTCCACCAGAAGTGCGGCGAAGAAAAGGGCTGAAATACTGGGAAGCGCTGTGCCTCTCGGAAGGGTGACCCGAAGGTGCTTCAATTCATAATTTTTGTCAAAATGATACAGAATATCGTGGGATTCGCCCCGGTCGCAACACGTCATGGTCACGAACCGGTGCCCATCCTGCTTCAGCTTCCACACTTCTGTGGAAATCTGATCAAGGGTTATTTCTGAAACATGATTAAGCATGGGAAGCGCCTTTCTCCAACACTGCAGGGGCAGCGACGGGGGTGGGGGTTCGGGTGAGCACATTTTTTTCCGCAAGCGGTGTTTTTCCGCTGTGTTTGGCCTGGAGAACCTGGGCGCCCTTGAGAACGCCATCAATCATGGCCTCGGGTCGGGCCGGACAACCGGGAACAAAGACATCCACGGGGATCACCTTGTCCACCCCGCCCAGCACATTGTAGCCATCGGCGAAAATTCCTCCGGTCGAGGCGCATACGCCCATGGCCACCACCACCTTGGGGTCGGGCATCTGGTCATACACGTTTTTCAGGACGCGCGCATTCCGGTGGTTGACGGAGCCGGTGACCACGAGGACGTCGGCGTGCTTGGGATTCCCGACATGCAGGATGCCGAAGCGCTCAAGATCGTAGAGCGGGGTCAGACAGGCGAGGAACTCGATGTCGCACCCATTGCAACTGTTGCAATTGAAGTGAACCACCCAGGGTGATTTGTTGAATTTTGGAACGGCGGTCATGGTTGGCCTTTCTTACTTTGAAGTCCAATAGAGCAAGATCACGTTGGTCATGGCGAGCAGGAGCACGCTGGTCCACATGAATTTGAAAATCCACATTTTAGTCAAACGGGCGAAGGCGTTATCGACGACGGTCATCAGGAAGAAACTGGCACTTGCCAGAAGAAGCCCGATCCAGATGGGGGACGCCCAGAACAACACGATAAAGCAAAACAGAAGGGCCATTTCATAGAAGTGGGCAACTTCCAGGATGGCCAGATGCGGGCCCGAGTACTCGATCGTGATGCCCTTCACGATTTCCTGGTGGGCGTGATGGGAGGTGGCGATATCGAACGGGGATTTGTGAAGCTTGATGGCCAGTACAACCAGGAACGCCACAAAAAGAAGGGGGAGTGAAATGAGCATCGGGCGTGCGGCCGACAGGGGCGCGGAAAGCAGGAAGCTGTGGTTGTTAACCATGTAAAACCCGATCATGATGAGAATCAGGATCGGTTCGTAGGCCACCATCAGCATGATCTCGCGCTGGCTCCCGATGCGGCTATAGGGCGAGCGCACGCACATCCCCCCCAGGACAAGAGCCAGGGTGGAAAAGGCAAAAACAAACAGGAACATCACGCTGTCTTTTCCGAATACAAGCATCAGAAACGCCATAACCATGAACAGAAGGTGCAGGTAGGCGTAGACGATTTGCATCCGGTTCAGCAGGATGGTTTCCTTGCGGAACAATTTGATGGTGTCATAGAGCGGTTGCAGGATGGGGGGACCCATGCGGCCCTGGGCGCGCGCCGTGATCCGGCGGTCAATGCCTGAAAGCAACGCTCCGAAAAAGGGAGCCACGAGGATTGCCAGAACCAGGGTCAGGGGCGTGGTGGGAATAGTCATATGAACAGTACTCCAAATAGGCTCAGGATGATCAAGGCCGCCAGGGGATTGCCCCAGCTGGTAATTTTATTTTCCTCAAACAACGGGAGATAATAGCTGGTCAGAAGTGCCGAAGACGGACTATCCGCGATGCCCCTGAAGGTGAAGCTGTGATCGTCAAGGTCCAGGTTTTCGCCGCACAGGAACGGTAGGCGAATCTGGGAGGGTTTGAAGAGCAGTCCCCCGGCGAGCAGGGCCAGTACGATCGTTCCAAAAACGACATACATCGGCCATCCCAAAAAGGAGTGAACCGAATCGAGAATCGAGATGTTGCCCGGGCATGTGTTCGTTCCGAATGTAGCCAGGCTGATCGGCTTGATCGCCTTGGCATAGATCAGCGTGGCACAGACAGAGATGGCGATCACGCCCGCGCCGATCGCGGACAGGACGGAGAGCATCCAGGGGCTGACGGTCTCGATTTTGTAGGTGTCGTGATAAGAGGTCGTGGTGATGCGGCCCAGCCATTTGGCCCAGAAGAAGATCGTCAGGGCGCTGCCCAGAACCAGCAGAATCAGGACCACCGGATTCTGGACCGAGGCCTCGATGGCCATCCATTTTCCGATCAGCATGCCGAAGGGCGGCATCATCATCGAGGCCATTCCGATCATGGCAACATTGGTGGTCAGCGGCATCTTGAAGAGCAGTCCACCCATATCCTCAATGTCGCGACTGCCGATCGTCTGCTCAATCGTGCCCACGCACAGGAACAGCAGGGCCTTGGATACAGCGTGGTAGATCAGAATGGTCACTCCGGCGGCATAGGCAAGGGGAGTGCCGATACCAGCGCAACAGGCGATCAGGCCGAGATTGGCGATGGTGGAATACGCCAGTACCTTTTTACCGTTGCTCTGGCCGACCGCCAGGGCGCTGGTGATGACGAAGGTGAAGGCCCCCGCAATAGCGATGATCGGGGCCAGAGGGGTGTCCTGAAGGGACGGAGCCAGCCGGAGAATGAGGTAGGATCCCGCCTTGACCATCGTGCTGGAATGCAGGAGAGCCGAAACCGGCGTGGGGGCGACCATGGCACCCAGCAACCAACTCTGAAAGGGCAATTGAGCCGATTTGGTCATCGTGGCAAGCGCGAATAACCCGAGGGGGAGCAGAATCAGCGGGCCCTTGGTCAGGACTACCGACAAACTTTCAGAGCCGGCGGTGTGGGCCGCCAGAAAAACGCCCAGCGACATGGCTAAACCGCCGAAAACATTAATCGTGATGGCCCGGCGGGCGCTCGCCTTCGCTTCGGCCGTCCCGTCATGCCCGATCAAGAAGAAGGAGCAGAGCGTGGTGCCTTCCCAGAAGATCGACAGCCACTTCATGTTATCCACCAGAACCAGGCCGTTCATCAGGCCCAGGAAGGAGATCAAAACGAAGAAAAACCGGTTGTTCGAAGCCGCCGTGGCGGGGGCATGGTGTTCATGTACATTCATATAGCCGATGCCATACAGGGCAATCAGGCTTCCGATCACCGAAACAATGAGAACCATAATCATGGCCAGGGAGTCCACCACCAGCTTGGTCTCCTCGATGGCTTCATGGCGGGCCAACACGAGTCCCGCCCCGCAAAGGCCCAGTTGGATCAAGGCCATGATCCGGACCGGCCAGCTGCGGATGGAAAACCCGATGGCGAGAACGGTCAGGATGACCAGGGGTTCAATCCAATTCCCCGCAGTCGTGATGAGGGCCGGCAATCCGACATCAGGGGCGGTCGCCCCGCTATAGAAAGGAAGGGCAACTCCCGCACCGATGGTCACCACCCCGGCCATGGCAACCAGGGCATTCCTGAGAATACCCTTGATTCCGGTTAACATCAACAGCCCGAAAACCAAGGGACCTAAAACCAGCAAGGCGATCAACGCTTCTTGTATTTGCATAATAGTCGCACTCTCCCCATCGTTGGACAAATCATCGTCCGTTCCACGGATTTTCTCGGGATCGGGCTAGGACAGCAGTCCCAGAGAACCTACAGTCAAAAAACGCGCACACTATGATGCGTTCATTTTTAAAAGTCAACGGTCAAGTCGCATTTATCACCGACCATTTGTGTTATTGCGCAGAACCGGAGGGCTGACTATAATCCACGACGAACTTTGAACGAAGGAAATGGCTGTGGATGTTGAACGATATGTTGCCGATGTAAAAGAGACGATCAGGACTGTGTTGGAGGGAACAAGCCTCAAACCCTTGCTCGACCAGGTTTCCGGCTCCCTTTACGGGGGGAAAATGCTTCGCAGCCGTTTAGCGCTGCGGATGGGCGTTGCGGCCGGTGTTCCCCTGGAGACTCTCACGTACGGGGCGGCCGCTATCGAGATGCTGCATGCGGCCAGTCTGCTTCATGATGATGTGATTGACGGGGCCGACATGCGGCGGGGCTCGCCTGCTTTCTGGATCAGCCGCGGAACCTCCGGATCCGTCCTGGTGGGCGACTTGATGGTCTGTCTGGCGTTCTCCCTGATTATGAAAACAGAATCACGCGAGTTGATTCCCGAGTTCGTCAATCGCTCCAGGGAAATGTGTGAGGCTGAAGTCGAGCAGGAACTGGTCCGGCGCGAAACGCCCGACTGGCCGCTCTCCGTCTCTCTCGCCCGGCGGAAAACCGGATCGCTATTCGCCTTTGTCGGATATCTGGCGGGAAGCCAGTCGCCTGAACTGGGCCCTATTTTACGGGAGTGTGGTTATCTGGCCGGGACGGCCTACCAGTTGGCGGATGATCTGTTTGACGGGTATGGGGATCAGGCGTCCTCGGACAAGTCCCTTGGCCGTGATGCCTTAAAACCCAAGATTACGGCAGTGTCGGGATGGAAATTTGACCGTGCCGGAGCCCCGGCGGATCCGGTGGTTTATATCGGGGAACTGTGCGAAAAGGCCGATGCACTTCTCGCGGGCTTCCCGCCGGTACAGGCGGCCTGGCGTGAATTTATGAAGCAGGAGTTTTCTCCCTCGATCGATAAATTCGTTAAAGGCTTTTCCGCCGGACAAGCCCCCTCCGCCGGGTAACACGGCTAACTGCGTTTCTCGATCTGCCGGATCAAATCATTAAAAATGAAATGATGGAACGGAAGACACGCATACCAGTAGAGCTTTCCCCATGCGCGGTCGGTGTGGAAGAAGGCCTTGACCCCGAGGCGGTTCCCGTGATCGCCGGGTTGAATTGTAAATCGCAACCAGGCCAGGCCGGGTAATTTCATTTCCGCCCGCAGGAGCAGCATCGCATCGGGCTGGAGTTGTTCCACCCGCCAGAAATCGACCACATCATTGACCCGGAGGTGAGTCTGGTTCCGGCGGCCACGGGAGGTCCCAACCCCCATGAACATCCGGTCGAGCAGTCCCCGGAGTCGCCATAACCAGTTCGAATTGAACCACCCCTCATCGCCTCCGATGCGGCAGATGGATTCAAAGAGGACGGCCGCGCTTTTGAGCGTCGGGAGGGAATACTCCGTGGTGTAGCGGGGGACGGTGCCAAGCTCGTTCAGTTTTATCGCCAGTTCCCAGGCCGGCGGATAGGCGTCGGACCAACGCGTGTGAACCCGGTCCTGTTCTTCCCTCGTCATAGCCATCAGGACGGCATTCCGATAAGTCATGGGGGTGAAGGGGATCAGATCCAGAATCCGATTATTGCGACAAATCACTTCGTTGACGACGCCCTCCATCAGGCACCAGGTGATGGCGTGGGGTACCGGTGTCAGCAGGCTGATGACATACGAGGTGAGTTTGATGGGCAAGGGGGGTGAAACGGGGAACCAGCGCCTCCGTCCCAGAATGGCGGCCATCGACCGGATCATATCCTCGTAACTCAGGATGTCGGGCCCTCCGATATCGAAGGAGTGGCCCACGGTCTCAGGCGTCTCGAGGACACCGACCAGAAGCAGGATGACATCATGGATGCTGATGGGTTGGCATCGGGTTCGGGCCCAGGCGGGAATGGGAAGGACCGGCAATTTTCCGACCAGATGATGAAGAATCTCATAGGACGCGCTGCCGGCGCCAATGATGATGGCGGCCCTCAGTACGGTGACGGGTACCGGTCCCTGTTGCAGTGCGGCTCCCACGGCCATCCGGCTCCGGAGGTGCGTGGAGTGTCCGCCTCCTTCATCACCAAGTCCGCCCAGATAGATTAGACGGCGGACTCCTTTTCTGGCGGCGGCGATGCGGAAATTTTCCGCCACCTTGATTTCCGCGCGTTCAAGTTTTTCCGGGCCGAGCAGAAGCGAGTGGATCAGAAAATAGGCCGTATCAATGCCCTCCATCGCGATTTCAACCTGATCGAGGTTCTGGGCGTCCGCGACAACAATGTCCACGTTTTTCCAGCGGTGGGCGAGTTCGGGGGAGGGGGCGCGAACCATGATGCGAACCGAGTAACCCCGGGTGAGGAGGACGGGGACCAGTTGCCCGCCGATGTAACCGGTTGCCCCCGTAATGAGGACTTTGCCGATTTCCGGCTGGGGCCGGGTGGGCAGAAGCTCACACATTAATTCGGCATCGGTGCGGTCCATACCTCAAAGGCTAGCACAGTCGTTTATCATCGTGCAATCCGTGCGATTTCAAGCTCTCCCTGGCGGGCGTAATCAATGGCTTCACCCAGGATGCGCGCGGCCTCCTGCGGGGCATGGAAGCCCATGGAGTTTTCGGCATTCACGAAATCAACGCGCCATTGCGCCTTGCGGTGAAGTTCACGTGCGGCGTCAAGCCGGGTGTCAGTCGCGCCATTTTTAAGTGCGGTGGCCATGGCCTTAATCAGACCCACGGTTGCCTCTTCGGCGCGGATCAGGAGTTTGTGATTTCGGTCCTGAATCAGATCCACGCGTGCCTTCATTTCGCTTTCGGAAAAGTGATGACAGACCTGACAGGCGTTGTTGATGTTGAGCAACGGGCTTCGTATCCAATGGTCGCTGATCTTGATGGCACCTTCCCGGCGATAGGGCATGTGGCAATCGGCGCAAGCCACCCCGCTTCGGGCATGGATTCCCTGACTCCAGAGTTCAAATTCAGGGTGCTGTGCCTTCAGCGCCTCGGTGCCGGTATCGGCATGTTTCCAGTCAAAGAACCGGTGTCCGTCATTGAATCGGTAGCTGTCATAATAGGATTCAATCGCCTCCACCTTCAGGCCGTTGTTCCACGGGAAAAACAAGGTGGCCTTCGGACCGCAGTAATACTCGACATGACACTGGCCGCAGACGAATGACCGCATTTCCTGGCGGCTTGCGAGCTGATTGGGGTCATAGGCTTCCTTTCGATCCCCCGCGCGCCATTTCTCAATGGAAGGCAGGTGGGGTAGGGGGTCGCTGGACTCGGCGAGTCGCGCGATGCCGTTGAGGAAGCCCGGCCGGGTGACCCGCAACTGCATGGAGTCCGGGGCATGGCAATCCACGCAGGCCACCGGGTGTTCCACGAGTTTGGTGGCATTGCTGTAGGTCATGGCGCAAACCTTTTCAAAGCCTGTCATGAGTTGAGTTCTGCCGTTTGAGCTGCCCAGGGGATCCTCCAGTGTTCCAGGGGCACCACATCGAAGTCCTTCCGTGCGATAGGCTGTCGTAATGGCGGCGTGGCAATGCAGGCATGCGCCAGACTGGCTCCGCTGGGTGACCCGCTTGGTGTTGCGTTGATCCTCCAGCATATACGCGTGGCCGCGCCGGGCGCGATAGTCGAGGGCGAAAGCATACCCGTTGAAAAGGGTGATCAAACGGGGATTGTCAGTCAGTTTGTCGGCTGAGAATGCCTCCGATCCACCTCCGCCATACCGGGTTCCGGTATGTTCCGCAGTTCGCTTGTAGCCATCATACTGGCGTGGAAAATTCCGACCCCAGACGGCAGGATCGAGGGTTTTCTCGGAAAGGTCGGCAAGGCTGAACGAGACCTGCCGGGCTTCCGCCTTGCGCGTCTCGATGTTTTCCCGCAGCCACAATAGGCCCGCTGTGGTAATGGCGGCTAATAATACAAGGACTCCGTATACAATTTTCTTCATGGGGCTCTCCTTCTCACGTTACGGTCCGTGCCCGACGCTGGCATGACAACGGACACAATACAATTCCTCATCATTTATCACCCGGTGTGCGGTGATTTCGCGAACATAGTCCTGATGACAATGCCGGCAATTGGCGTTCAGGATGGCGGCATTACCCGGTTTGATCCGAATGGGTTCATGAAAATTCTGAAGCGTGAAGGCCTCGGAGTGGTGATAGCCGTTAAGTCCCTTGGTCATCCATTTTCCGATAAAATCATGGGGGATGTGGCAGTCGCTGCAAGTGGCTACGGCGTGATGACTCGCTTTTTGCCAGCCGTCATACTGTTCCCGCATAATATGGCAGTTTACGCACGCCTTCGGATCGCTGGAGAGATAGGACAACCCTTTTGCATAGAAAAAGGTATGTCCCCCGACACCCGCCGAAACCCCCGCAAGAATGGCCAGGACCCACTTGAGACCGGTATTGAATTTAGCCTGCGATGACCCCTCCTGTCGGATTGAGTCAGGCACCGGTTTAAAAAGGGTTTGAAAAGTCATGCGCGGTGGCTTCTATACTGTTTCTCATTGTGCGGTGACACGGACGGCGGTGAGGGCGAGGTCCAGCAGGAAGGATGGCATGACGCCCAGCAGCACAACAATGACCAGCAGGACCAGGCCGAGTGCGGAATTGATGGTTCCCAACCTGACGGTCGGGCGAGTGCCGGCTTCGCTGAAATACATGACCCGCACAACGGTCAGGTAGTAGTAGATGCCGATGGCGGTATTCACCGCCGCCACGATCACCAGCATGATCAGGCCGCTCCGGAGTGCCTCGGTCAGGAGGAAGAACTTGCCCATGAACCCCGCAAAGGGCGGGATCCCGGCGAGCGCAAACATGCTGACGCCCAGGATCAAGGCCGCCAGGGGCGAGCGGGAATGCAGTCCGGAAAGATCCTCGATCAACACATTCTCCCCGGTGCGGGATACGAGGCAGATGACCAGGAACGCCGCCAGGCTCATGACGACAAACCCGAGGATGTAGAAGATCGACGCCGCGTAACCGGTGTCGCGCAAGGTGACTAGGCCCAGCAGCACATACCCGGCATGAGCAATGCTGGAATAGGCGAGCATACGCTTGATGTCCTTCTGAGCAAGTGCCGCCAGATTCCCAAAGCACATCGAGGCAATTGCGACTACGGTGAGTACCGTCGACAGGGCCTGGTCGGAGGGATTCGCACACAATAAAAACCGGATCATCACCGCCATCACGGCAGCCTTGGGTACCCCGGCGATGAAAGCCGTCGTTTCATTGGAAGCCCCCTGGTAGACATCAGGCGCCCACAGGTGCATGGGGAACGCCGCCAGCTTGAATAAAAGTCCCCCGAGAACGAGAAGAATTCCGACGACAGCGGCCGGATCGTTCCAACGGTGCAGGAGAGCGGGGGCAATATCATGGAAATACGTGGAGCCCGTCAGTCCGAAAATATAGCTCATGCCAAACAGCATGATGCCCGTCGCCACAATTCCAAACATCACATATTTGGCCGCTGACTCCATCTGGATGCGAAGGCCGGGCCGTTCCTGGCGCAACGGCACAAGGAGGAACAGGGCGTAGGAAGCCAGTTCCAGGGCGACAAACAGGGTGATCAGTTCAATACTGCTGACCAGAATCATCATCCCCAACGTGCCCAACAGCAGAAACAGGAAATACTCAGGCCGGATATCCTCACGGATGTCCTTGAGCAGGTTCCCGAAAATGGCCACTCCGGCCAGACCCAACAAAATAAACACCTTGAACAATTGGGAATACAGGTCGATCCGAAGGGCGTGCTGGAAGAGTTCCCCGTGCCAGGCAAGCGAAACCAGACTCAGGGCCAATGCCAGAAGCGCGGTGACGGTTGTGACGACGGAGGCCAGTCTTGCCCGTCCCTGGCCGAGGCTGACCGTAAAGACGACCAGACTGCCGAGAATCACTACAAGTTCAGGCGAAAACAGTTTCAGAATCATGGTGAATCGCTTCCTGGTCTAGAGTTTAAGTCCCGCATGAAATTGTTGGAGCAGGTGGGCGACACTGGCATGGAATGTATCCATGAACCCCGCGGGCGCCAGGCCGATCCACAGCACGAGGACCAGCAATGGTGCGAGGGTGATGATTTCCCTCGCGTTCAAATCCTTAAGCGCGGAGGTGTCTGGATTTGAAACGCCACCCCAGATGATACGCTGAATCATTCGCAACATGTAGGCTGCGCCCAGGACTACGCCCGGGATTGCCAGCGCGGCAATCTTGCCCGAAAAGGTAAACGCCCCGGCGAGCACCAGGAACTCGCCGATAAAACTGTTGGTGCCGGGAAAGGCCAGAGAGGAAAGGCTGAATACAGCCAGGGCCGTAACATAGATCGGCATGACTTTTCCGATGCCTGTTGCGCTCGCCAATTCCCGACTGTGGGTGCGCTCGTAAATCATGCCGACACACAGGAAAAGTGCTCCGGTGGTGATTCCGTGGTTGATCATCTGAAGCATGGCTCCCTCAACACCGTTGGTGTTCAGGACGAAAATTCCCAGCGTGACAAAGCCCATGTGCGCGACGCTGGAGTAGGCCACCAGTCGCTTCATGTCGGTCTGGGCCAGCGCCGTGAGACCGCCGTAGATAATTCCGACGATCGACAGCCCGATGACGACCGGCGCGAACGCCTCGACGCCCAGCGGGGTGATGGGGAGACAGAACCGGAGAAACCCGTAGGTCCCCATCTTGAGGAGCACACTGGCCAGGAGCACGCTACCCGCCGTCGGGGCTTCCACATGGGCTGCCGGAAGCCACGTGTGGAACGGGAACATCGGCACCTTGATGGCGAACCCGATGAAAAACGCCAGGAACAGCCATTTCTGGAGCGAGGCGGCGAGCGGAAGACCCATCAGGGCCGGGATCGAGAAGGTGTGCGGCGCGCTGTGCAGGTAGAGCGCGATGATGGCCACCGGCAACAGCACCGATCCGGCCAGCGTGTACAGGAAAAACTTGACCGAGGCGTAGATCTTCCGTGGCCCGCCCCAGACGCCGATCAACAGGAACATCGGAATCAGCATCGCTTCCCAGAAAATATAGAACAGTACAAAATCAAGCGACAGGAAGACGCCGAGCATCGATGTTTCCATCACGAGAATGCACGCGAGGAACTCTTTGACGCGCGTTCCGATCGCATTCCACGAGCACAGCACGCACAGGGGCATCAGGAGGGTGGTCATGATCACCAGAAGCAGGCTGATCCCGTCGACCCCCAGCGTGTAGCAGATGTTCAGCGAGGGGATCCACCGGGCTGTCTCGGCAAACTGGTATTGGGCGGTCGAGAGGTCAAAGCCGGCGTAGAGCTTGAGCGAGAGCGCGGCGTTGACGAGCGTCACGACCAGCACCCAGATCTTGGCGGCCCGGGCTCCCTTCATCAACGGCAGGAGGCAGGCCCCGGCCAGGGGTAGAAAAATCAGGACGCTCAGGAGCGGCCACGAACCGTTAAAAAGAAAAACATCCATACGTTACCTCAAGCTGACCATCACGCAGATCAGCAACACGACCATCATGGCTACGGCGCTGAATAGATTAACCTGCAATTGAGCTGTCTGGAGATGCCGGATGCGGTCGCCGGAACGTCGCACCGTGCGGGCCAGGCCGTCCACCACGCCATCAATCACATTCCAGTCGAACGCCGCGGAGGCCTTGGCCGATACGACCAGCCAGACCAGGCCGAAGACGCGGTACCCTTCACAGACCCAGCTGTCAACCGCCTGCAGCGGTTTGGTGGCGATCCATCGGACAGCCCGTCCACTCATGCGGTAGAACCAATCCACATCCAGGCTGATGGTGGGGGTGGGGACCAGTTTCTTCACAAACAGGAAAAAGCCCACGGCGGTGAAGAGCAGGATCTGGAGCGTTTCGGAGACATGGTAGGCCGTATAGGGATGATAGTCCACCGGCTGATTGGGCAGCATCTGGTAGAGATAAGGCGTATAGCAGCCGATGAAGATGCAGAAGAAGGACATGATTGCCATGGCCGCGATCATATTCCACGGGGGATCCTTCGCAAGATCCCAGGTTTCCTTGCTGCAGTTGTTTTTTCCGAACCAGATGAAATACGGCACCTTCAGTCCGGTATGGAGGAACGTTCCCGCCGAGGCGAGCATCAACAGGAATGCCCACGTGTTTTTGTGTTCCTCAAACCCCGCCGACACGATCATGGACTTGCTGACGAACCCGCTGAAGAGCGGGAAGGCCGAGATGGACAAGCCGCCGATCAGGGTGAAGGCAA
>CAZOZF010000043.1:0-18313 GCA_964584205.1 uncultured Verrucomicrobiota bacterium | reverse complement strand
TTGATCCCGGTGCCATTATCAATGAATATTCACCACACAAACCCAGAAGCGCCATACAAAATACTGTCAACCCCATCTCCAAACCGACAATCGTTTGTTGTTCCATTGCAACACATTGAAAATTTCCCACACAAACCCGGAAGGACCACTGTTTTGCACTCACCCCCGTGAGGGACGCTTTTCCTGCCTCTGGATATCTGAAATGATTTAGTCTATGATTCCGTTGAAGAAAAGCTTCCGCTTGGAAGCGGGTATTTGGAGGATGGTGTGTTTCATCAATTGATTATTGCGATTAACAATCGCCTGGTGCGCTGGCGGCGGATCACGGTCCGGCCGGAGGAGATCCTGTTGCTTCTGCCGCATTGCCTTCACAAGCAGTCCTGCCCGAGGAATGTGATGCACAGTCTGGATGAATGCCGGCGATGCGGACAGTGCAGCGTTGGTGCACTGACCGCGATACGGGATGATCTGGGGGTTGTGGCCTGCATTGCCGGGGGTGGACGGGAGGCGCTGGCCCGGACCCGGCATCCTGAAGTCAAGGCCGTGGTGGCGGTGGCCTGTTGCAAGGAACTGGTACAGGGAATTTTTGCAGCGTTCCCCAAGCCCGTCCTGGCGGTTTCCAACCAGACTCCGGAAGGGCCCTGCCGGAATACCCTGGCGGATCCCGCTGCCGTCATTCAGGCGATTGAGTCGTTGATCGGGAGTAAGGAATAAGGGGTCAGGGTTCGGGGTTCAGGGTAAAAGGAGTTTTTTTTATGAAGAAAATCATGATTGTGGTGGGTGTGTTGATCGCGGTGTCAGGGATGGTTCAGGCGAAGCCCCTGACAAATCGGGTGTTTGATGCCTATTTCCTTGGTTTTGAATCCGAGCCTGCCATGGATTACGGGGGGCAGGATGTGGTCACGGTGCACAGTGCCATCAGTCGGGGCCTGAGCAAGGCCGTCAAGACCTCTTATGTTGCGCCCGCCTACGAATTTTTCTTTGCCGCCGGGTTGAGCACCTTCCAGCACGAGGTGTTCGGCCATGGCTCCCGGGCCCGGGAATACAGCCTGGATCCCGAGTATTCCTTCGGGTTCGACTTTTCAGGCGGGACAGGTCTGAACAAGGATCCCACCACGGTGGAGCAGAATATCATCATTGCCGCAGGCGGAACGGAAGGCGACTCCGTGATGGCGCACCGGATCCTGATGGATCTGTATACCGGTGACGGCACGGAAGGCTCCAAGATCCCGTTGATGGCCATCGCGAAGATTGATTTCAGCCTGTACTGCCTGATCACGCCGGATCCCTCCAGTTCACGGGGGGATTTCCAGGATGCCTACACCAACGGGAACGACATCGCGTATTATATCACGGCGCGTCAGGCGCAACGACGTCATGCCAATCCGGCGGATGTGTGGAATAACAACTATGCCATCGATTTTCAGGATCCCCTACTGAAGGATAATTATGATGAAGCCCGCGCGGCCGCCATCTGGAACCTCGTCGATCCCTCCGCCCTGGCAGCAATGTATGGCTATGTGGCCGACCATGTCATCGGCGGAAAAACGCAAGTCCGCCCGCCCGTCATTCCGCTGGGCGGCGGGTTCGGGATGACGGTGGGAACCCGTGCCTTTCTGGGTCCCGAGGAAGTGACTCGGTTTCTGGATCTCTACCTGATTACTCCCGGCCCGCTGGTGATGCTGTATGCCCGCGACCTGCAGAGTTCGGTGGATCAGACCTACGGTTATGGCGCCGGGTTGTACAAGATACCGGTCGGGCTGCGGGTGAAGCTTTCGTTGATGGGCGATCTCTGGCAGACACCGGAATCGGTCGAAAAGCTCTATGACGGTACCGGCTGGAATACCTGCGGCGAAGTCTCGACGATGTTCAGCGATCATGTTGGTCTGACCTGCAAGATCGGCGATAAGTCCGACGGCTATTTCCCGGGCACCCCGATGGCGGCCGGGGTCTACGGCGGCGCCGGAGTCCTGGTGGCGTTTTGATGAGAAATGGTTTATCGTGAACGGCCTTATGACGAATTCAACATCAAAAGTGGCGCTGGTGGTTGGCGGAAGCCGGGGAATCGGACGGGCCATTGCCCTTCGGCTTGCCCAGTCCGGATTCGATATCTGGCTCACCTATCATCAGAATCAGGCGGCGGCGGACGAGGTCAAGGCGGCTATTGAGGCGATAGGGCGCGCCTGCGACCTTCTGAAATTTGATGTGGGCGATCACGATGCGGCGAAGGCCGCCCTGTCCGGGAAAGCGGATCAGCGGGCACCGGATGCCGTGGTGTTCAACGCCGGAATTGCCCGCGACAACCTGTTTGTGTTCATGACCAAGGCCGAATGGGATGCCGTGATCAACACCAACCTGAACGGTTTCTACAATGTCATTCATCCGGTCATTTTCTCCATGTTGCGCGAGAAGCGGGGGCGGATTGTGGTGATTTCCTCCACGTCCGGTCAGATCGGGCAAGCGGGCCAGGTGAACTACTCGGCGTCGAAAGCCGGATTGATCGGGGCTGTGAAAGCCCTGGCCCGGGAAGTCGGAAAGAAAAACATCTTCGTCAATGTGGTGGCGCCCGGGGTGGTGGAGACCGAGATGGTGGCGCATCTTCCCAAGGAGCAGATTCTTCCGCTTATTCCCCTGGGCAAGTTTGGAAAAACCGAAGATGTGGCGTCGATCGTGAATTATCTGTGTGCTGACGAGCACATGTATATCCAGGGCCAGGTCATCGGCGTCAATGGGGGGTTGGCGATATGATTGTAGATTGTAGATTGTAGAGTTGAGATTTCAAAAGATGGCAAAATGGGATCATATCGTGGTCGGGGGTGGGATCAGCGGGTTGACGGCGGCGTTGTTGCTGGCCTTGAACGGACGCAAGGTGTTGCTCCTGGAAAAGGGGCCGCATCTGGGCGGATCCCTGGCTCGCTTTCAACGTCAGGGAATTCCGTTCGATACCGGTTTTCATTTCACCGGCGGACTGCTTCCGGATGCGCTGTTGCACCGGATGCTCTCCGTGCTGGGTCTCGTAGATGCCGTGGAGCCGGAATTCATGGCTTCCGAACGGGCGCACCGGTTTGTGTTTGAAGCCGATAACCGGGTGATTGAAATGCCCTGCGGCATCGTGCCGCTCCGGCAGAAGCTCAAGGAAGAGTTTCCTGGCGAAGTCCAGGCGATTGACCGCTACTTTGACTTGGTGAAAAAGGTTTGTGCCCAGACGGCCTCGATGGATCTGACCCGGCTGACCGAATCCGCGCACCGGCTGGAAGAGGAGTCCATCAGTTTGAAGGATGTGCTGGACGGGCTGACCTCGAATTCGCTTCTCAAGGGAGTCCTCTGCGGACTGGGAATGTGCTATGGGGTGAAGCCATCGGAGGTCTCCTTCGCCTCGCATAGCCGGGTTTGCTTCGATCTTTACCAATCGACGGCCCGCTTCAAGGGGGGCGGGGATGCCTTGATCACCGCCTTCAAGAATGCCTTCAGTCGGCTGGGTGTGGAGGTGCGGTGCAGCCGGTGGATTACGGAATGCCGGGTGGCGGCTGATGATCATGCCAAAAGTTTTGTGCTGAATACCGGCGAGGAAGTTGCGGCCGACTCTGCGGTGTTGACGATTCATCCCAGCCATATCCTCAAGCTGCTTCCCCGCAACCATATCTCCAAGGCCTTTGTCAGCCGGGTGGAATCGTTCGAGGCCTCATCTGGGTTTTTCACAGTCTACGGGGTTTGGGACGGAGCGATGGCGCCGGGGTTTGGCGCCTCGATTGTTTCCCTTTTCCCGAACACGAACTTTGAGCAATTACTGGATCCGTCCTATCGGGGCGAGCAGGCGCTGGTGATCTGCGAAAGCGTCGAGCCGGTTCGTGGGGCGCCTCGGGGTGTGGTGACCGCGTTTGAGCCGTCCTTTTATGAACACGTGGCGGCGTGGGGCGAATCCACCATCGGGCATCGTCCGGCGGCTTATGGTGACTACAAGGCGGGGCGCGTGGCGGCGATCCGGGAGCGGCTTTCGCAGTTTAACCCCGAGTATCGGGGGGGATGTCGCCTTCTCGACGCGGCCTCGATGTTGACCTACCGCGATTATCTGAATTCGCCGGATGGTTCGGCTTATGGGATCAAGCAGAAAGTCGGGCAGTATAACTTGATCGGGAAGCTTCCCGTGCGTAATCTCTTTGCCGCCGGCCAGAGTTCGCTGTTGCCGGGAATTGCGGGGGCCATGATGTCGTCGTTCATTGTGACCCGGGCGGTATTGGGTAAGGATCATTTCAACCGGTTTGTGGGTGAAGCATTATGCAGCTAAGACGGGTCGTCATTACGGGAATGGGAAGTGTGTCGCCGTTCGGGCGCGGGGTGACGGCGCTGACGGACGGCATTGAAGCCGGTCGTAGCGCAGTTCGCAAGATGGAGGGCTGGGGCCAGTATCTCGGGCTGCGGAGCCTGGTGGGGGCGCCTGCCGAGATGAAGGATGAGAAGCTCATTCCCCGCCTGAATCGCCGGTCCATGGGGCGACTGAGTATTTTTGCCGTGCAGGCGGCGCAGGATGCCGTGGCGGATGCAGGGCTCGATCCGGCTCTGGCCACGACCGGGCGGATGGGGTGCGTGGTGGGTTCAACCACCGGCAGCGCCATCAGTATCAGTCAGGCGTTTGAGACCATGTTGCCCGACCATGACCTGACCAAGTTGTCCTCCATGCAGTTTTTTCACTGCATTTCCCACACGGCCACCATGAATGTGGCCCAGTGCCTGAAACTGAACGGCTGGGTGATGGCGACGTCGGCCGCCTGCGCCTCGGCCATGCAGGCGATCGGGGCCGGCTACGACCTGATCCGGCTCGGGCGACAGGATGTGATGCTGTGTGGCGGCGCCGAGGAACTCCATCCCACTGTGACGGGCTCGTTTGATGTGCTGTTCGCCACCTCGGTGAAATATAATGACACCCCGGAGCAGACTCCGCGTCCGTTTGACCGGGATCGGGATGGGTTGGTCTGCGGGGAGGGCGGGGGAATCCTGGTGCTGGAGGATTATGAGCATGCCGTGAAGCGTGGCGCCCCGATTCTGGCCGAAATTCTGGGATACCATACCTGCAGCAGCGGCGACCATGTCAGCGAGTCCAGTCGCCCTGCGATGGTGACCTGCATGCACGAGGCCTTGCGGGCGGCGCAACTGGAGCCAGGCCAGGTGGACTATGTGAATGCCCACGCCACGGCGACGATGCAGGGCGACAAGGAGGAGGCGGAGGCCATTGCCGAGGTGTTCGGAGCGAAGGTGCCCGTGAGCAGTCTCAAGGGGTATATCGGCCACACGCTTGGCGCCTCGGCGGCCATTGAACTGGCGGCCTCGTTCGCGGGCATCCGGAAAGGATTGCTCTACCCGACGTTGAACCTGCAGAATGTCAGTCCCGAGTGCCAGGGCGTCGGGCACATCATGGGTGGCGCGCTGAAGCGCGAGGCCCGCGTGGTGGTGAAGAACAGTTTTGCGTTTGGCGGAATCAGCGCGGTTCTGGTATGCAGAGTGGGATAGAGAGGACAAACATGACCAAAGAAGAAATTATCAAGCTGACCAACAAGGTGTTTGAAGAGTCGTTTGAAATCGATCCGGAGAAGCTGACGCCTCAGGCGAAGATTTTTGATGAGCTTGGGCTCGACAGTCTGGATATCGTCGATTTGATCGTGGCGCTGCAGAAGCAGTTCAAGGTTCAGATTCGCGAGGATGAACGCGTTCGCACCATCCGCACCCTGGAGGATGTGTACAATTTCATCCTGATTTTGAAGCAGGAAGAAGAGAAGAAATAGGGGAAGTAAGATGTATTCACTGAATACTGGAATGGCACTTACTTAATGACTGTTTGGGATGGGCAACGGTTGGTGTACCGCCTTCAGGCGGCTCGAAGAAGGCCGGCTAAAGCCGGTACACCAGCAGCAGGAACCTCGATCGCGTTACTTAAGTAAGCGCCATTTTACTGAATACTGTTTAACAATGATCAGCTTGCTTAAAAGACTCATCCTGAACCTGTCCTTCTACCCCCTGTTAATTCTTTATTCCCTCAGTGCGGTTCCTGTGCTGGCGATTTTCATTGCCGTTCAGGCTCCGTTTGTCGGGCATCGCCGCGCGATGCAGTTGTTTCGCATGGCGATCCGGTGGTATGGGCGCGGGGTGATCTATGTCCTGCCATACCCCTGGGTTCGAGTTTGCTATGAGAATCATTCCGGCAGTGAGATTCCCCTGCCATGTCTGGTGATCTGTAATCACCGGTCTTCTTCAGATCCTTTTCTAATGGGGGCACTTCCTTTTTACAACGGGGTTCAGATTGTGAACAAATGGCCTTTTAAGCTGCCCTTGTGGGGGCCCATGGCGCGATGGGCGGGATACCTGAGCATCAATGAGATGCCGCCTGAGGAGTTTTTCCGGAGAGCCTCGGCGTTGTTGAGGGATGGGGTTTCCCTGTTGGCGTTTCCGGAAGGGACGCGGGCTCGTTCCGTGGAGATGGGGCCGTTCCATGGGTCGATGTTCCGGTTGGCATTGGAAACCAAGGCGCCGATCCTGCCCCTTTGTATTTCGGGAAATGAGACCATTCCCCCGAGGGGAACCCTGATGATGCGGCCTGGTCGGATTGTGTTGCGGAGCCTGACGCCGGTGACGTGGGATGAGTATAAGGACCTCACGGCGTTCCAGTTGAAAAACAAGGTGCGTGATCTGATATCCCGGGAATTGGCGGTTATGGAGGGGCGGGCATGAAAAAATTCAAGGGAGAGCCCTCTCTCGAGTTTGCGGCGGAGGAGGTTGTCCGGGCGGCACAGGCTGAGCGCTTTCAGGCGCATCTGGCCCGGTGTGCCCGGCATTCACCCTATTACCGGCGTCTGTTCAAAGAGGCGGGAATCAGGCCTGCGGCTATCAATCTGGAGAAGTTGAGCAGTTTGCCGATCACCGACAAGACGGATTTTTCACGGCACAACGAGGACTTTCTTGCCGTTCCCCGTGACAAGATTGTGGATATCGTGCTGTCGTCCGGCACCACCGGAAAACCCACCCGGATCCTGTACACCGAGCGGGATCTCCAGCGGCTTGCCTATAACGAACACCTTTCCTTTTCCGGGTGCGGCATTACGGCGGCCGATACGGCGCTCCTGACCTGTACGATGGATCGGTGTTTTATTGCGGGGTTGGCCTATTTTCTTGGCATTCGCGAGTTGGGTGCGGCGGCGATCCGGAACGGGCATGGCACGCTGGCCAGTCATTTGGAGATCATCCGGATGATCAAGCCGACGGTCCTGGTGGGCGTTCCGTCATTCCTTCGTAAGCTGGCGGTTTTCCTGAAAGAGCAGGGCGAGGATCCCGCCGGGTCATCGGTGCGGAAACTGGTGTGTATTGGCGAGCCGGTGCGCGGGGTGGATCGGGGGATGTTGAAACTGGGGAACGACTTGCAGGCCCTTTGGCAGGCGGCTGTGTATTCGACCTACGCCTCATCGGAATGTATTTCGACCTTCTGTGAGTGCACGGCCCAGTGCGGGGGGCACCTGCATCCCGATCTGGCGATCGTAGAAATCCTGGATGAGGCGGGACGATCCGTGGCGGCGGGGCAGGTCGGGGAGGTCGTCCTGACCCCGTTGGACATTGAGGGAATGCCGCTGATCCGGTTCAGGACGGGGGATGTGAGCTTTCTGATGACGGAGCCCTGCGCCTGCGGGCGAACCTCGCCGCGACTGGGTCCGATCCTGGGGCGGAAGCAGCAGATGATGAAGGTGCGGGGCACGACGCTTTATCCGCAGGCCGTTTTTGCCGCCCTCGATGAAATTCCGGATTTGGGCGATTATTATCTGGAGATACTCGGGAAAGAGAATTTGTCCGATGAACTGGTGATTCATCTCGGAGCCCGGGCGGGGCAGCCCTCGCCCGAGTGGTTGAAAGAGCGGCTGCAAGCCTGTCTTCGGGTGACCCCTGTCATCGTCATTGACCCCGAGGATAAAGTACGGCACCATTTACATTCGCCCGAATCACGGAAGCCCGTGCGGGTATGGGATCGGAGAAAGAGCCAGTGAGTTGCCACAACCTGATGATCGGGTCGGAATTTGACAAGGCCGATATCGAGTTTGCCGCCCGGAACGGGCGGTTGCTCTCGATGGAGATCGAGTTCGGCCTGCAGTGCAATTTCCAATGCCAGTACTGCTATGTGGGGCCGCCCGGAGCTACGGTCAAAGAGTTGACTCCTGATGAAATCAGGCGTGTGATTCGGGAGGCCAAGGGGCTGGGCGCGCGCAAAATCATTGTCCTGGGCGGCGAGCCCATGATTTATCCTGGCATCCTGGAGATGCTTGAGTTCATCCGTGGCGAGGGACTTTCCGTGGAGGTCTTTACCAACGGCACCAATATCACCGCTGATGCCGCGCAACGGCTGTTTGGCCTGGGCGTGCAGATGGTGCTCAAGATGAATAGCTTCAAGGAGTCCGTTCAGGACCGGTTGGCAGGGGTAAAGGGTGCCTATCAAATTATCCAGACGGCGTTCAAAAACCTCTCGGCGGCGGGATTCCCGGCGGAGGGGCATCCCCTGGCGGTGAGCTCGATCATCTGCAACCAGAACCTTCCGGAGATTCCGGTGATGTGGCAATGGCTTCGGGATCGGCAGATTATTCCCTATTTCGAGATCATGACCCCGCAGGGGAATGCCCAGGATAACAACCATCTGGACGTCGAACTTCCAGTGCTCCAGAAACTCTTTGCCGAATTGGCCGAACTGGATCATGCCCGCTATGGGTACAAGTGGGAGCCGCAACCGCCGCTGGTCGGCGACCGGTGCCTGCGTCATCAGTTCTCCTGTCTGGTGAATGCGGCAGGCAATGTGATGCCTTGCGTGGGGGTGACGATACCGGTGGGCAATGTCCGGGAACGGTCTTTGGCGGATATCCTTCGTGACAGCGAGGTGATCGGGGATTTGCGGAAATACACCCGGACTATCCATGGCCCCTGCGCGGCCTGCGAAAAAGCGGAGACCTGCTACGGGTGCCGCGGGGCAGCCTACCAGATGACCGGCGACTACCTGGCGTCCGATCCGCTGTGCTGGCGGAATGCCGGGCGCGACGGGGAGATCATGAAGCTGCCGACGGAACTGGGCCGCATGATTCCCCAGCAGGCTCCAATGCGGGTCGTGGACCGGCTGATGTCCGTGGGTGAACGGGTGGCCGTGGTGGAAACCACGGTGCAGGCTGATAATCCCTTTGTGGGAGAGGGTGGACTCCTGGATTCCGCAGCGCATCTGGAACTCATTGCCCAGGCCGCTGCGGCCATGAATGGATTCCGGACCACGGTGCGTGAGGGGCAGGAACAGGAAGGCTATCTGCTCGGGGCACGCCAGATGGAGGTTTTCGCTCCCGCCCGGGTCGGCGAAACTCTGGCTATCCGCGTGTTCAAGGCGACTCGCTATGGTGATTTCGGAGTGATTGAGGGTCAGGTAACCCGCGGGGAGACCGTCCTTGCCCGTGGCGAAATCAAGGTGTGGCACCGGGGAGAATGTGAAGATCGAACATCGAACATTCAACATTGAACATTCAACTTCCAACAAGGCTGTTAATTCACCGCCGAAGTGAACTTCGGGCGTTGCGTATTCGTTCGATGTTCGATGTTCGATGTTCAATGTTCAATGTTCGTGTTCTCCTGTTCCTCTCCTTTATCTTCTGTGTATTTTCCCGTCCACTTGCCGCCGCCGACACCCCGCTCCTCGCCGAGCTCCAGAAAAGCCTGGCCGGTACCACCAATGTCCAGAGTGAGTTCATTCAGGAAAAAACGCTCTCGCTGCTTCAGCAGACTGTGGTGATCAAGGGTCGTCTCGCCGTGGAACAGCCGGCCCGGCTGTCGTGGCAGGTGTTGGAGCCGATTCGCTATAACATGGTGCTCGAGGGCACGGTTTTGAAGCAGTGGGACGAAACCACGGGGAAGGTGCAAACGATGTCCCTGGCGGGTAATCCCGTGTTCAAGGTGGTGGTCAATCAACTTCGCGCCTGGTTTTCCGGGCAGTTCGATTTGTTGACTCAGGACTTTGACGCCCGGGCTGAGGCGTCCACTCCGACCCCGACCATTATTTTCACCCCGAAAGAGGGAAGCTTTGCCGTCAAGGTGATTCAACGCGTGGTACTGACGTTCCGGGAGGATCGCCGGTATATCCAGACCCTGCTGATTGAGGAACGCACCGGTGACCGAACCCTGATGACCTTCACCCAGTCGATCCTCAATGCCGCCATTCCCCCGTCGGCATGGGAGGTCAAGCCGCATGGACGGTAGTCTGTTTCTTCGCCTCTTTTCCCGTCTGGAGCGGCGACGCAATCTGGTCATTGGCCTGTTGCTCACCCTTTTAACCTTGGCCGGGCTGAGTCTGGTGCGGGTTCGGTTCGACAATACGCTCGACCTGATGCTCCCGACGGACAGTCCAGCCCAACGGATGATGGCCTTCCTGCGAACGGCGAATTTCTCGAACAAGATCGTGATTTCCCTGGAGGCAAAGGACACGGAGGATGCCCGAGGCACATTAATCGAAGCATCGGATTCCCTGGTTGCCTCCCTTCAGTCGCCCCTGATCAGCAAGGTGATTTCCGGGTTTTCCGCGCCGGATCTCATGGCTGACGCCGGATTTTTTCTTCGCTATGCGCCGCAGATCCTGACGGCCAGCGATCTGGCTTCGATCGATTCCGAAATGAACTCCGGCGGGATTAGCGGGGTTGTGCAACGGCTCTATTATCAGCTTCTGAAGCCGGAGGGTATGTTCATGGCCCGCGCGATCCGGTCCGATCCGCTGGCGATCAACCAGATGATCCTGGGCCGGTTGGAAAAACTTTCCACGAGCATGGGCTATGATGTCACCATGGAGAACGGCCATTTTATCAGCCGTGACGGCCGCCACACCATGCTTCTGCTGGAGACCGTGGTGCCGCTTACGGATGCCGCCGGGGCCCGGAAAGTCCTGAAATTTCTCACGGATAAGCTTGGCCACCTTCCGGCCGGAATCACCGGGTCGCTAGTCTGCGGCCACACGCATGTGGTGAGCAACGAGGATACCATCCAGCGGGATCTGGGCGTGGTGCTCTCGCTGGCCTCGGTCGCCTTCATCATTCTCTATGTTGGATTTTTCAGGGATAAGCGGGCGCTGCTGATATTTCTGGTGCCGGCCCTTGCCGCCGTGGTGGCGCTGGCCATCACCGCGCTACTCTTTCCGCGCCTCTCCTATTTTGTCATAGCGTTCGGTCCGGTGATTGCCGGAATTGCCGACGATTACGGGATTGCCGTGTATGTGGCGATCCGGCATGGATCGAACCGCGCTGAATCCGTGCGGCACATCGTTTCCCCGGTCACGGCAGGCGCCTTGACCACGACGGCGATCTTTTTTGCGTTTTTCTTTTCCCGCATACCGGGGTATTACCAGCTTGCTTGGTTCTGCATTCTGAGTCTTCTTCTCACGGTGGTGCTGGCGCTCTATGTTCTGCCGCTTTTCCTCAAGCCGGGGAAAACTCCGGAAGAGCACGATGACTCCCCGTCGTTTGAGGCTCCCAGGCACTTGCACGCCTATCTTGCTGTGATTGCCGTCCTGTTTATCCTTGCCGCCATTTTGGCGACCCGCGTGAAATTCGACAGCGATATCACGCGCCTCGACGGCACCGCGCCCGCCATTCTCAAGGGGGAGGATGATTTTCGTGCGGTGTGGGGGACGGGCGAGAGGAAAGAGGCCATTCTCGCGGTGATGGGAAACACGTATGAGGAGGTTCGTGAAAAGACGGATGCGATCTATGAAGACGCGGTTGCCGCCGTGGGAGCCACCCAGTTTGTGAGCCTGGCCTCAGTCTGGCCGTCAGGAAAAACCCGAGCGGACCGGGCCCGGGCGTGGACGGCATTCTGGCGCGATGGGCGTGAGGTGAAGTTCAGGGGATTGCTGGCGGAGCAGGGGGCGGCCCGCGGGTTTGCCACCAATGCCTTCGAGCCTTTTTTCGAGCACCTGTATGACGGCGCGATTCTGACGGATGAGCCGGTCTCGAACCAGGTGCTGGTCAATCTCAAGGATCGATTTGTCCAGACCCCCAATGGACGGTATCAGACGCTGTCATTCTTTCCCGACACCCCGGAGGTGGGGAATGCGCTGGGGCGGGTGGTGAAGGATCGGACGGATGCCTTCATTGTGTCTCGTGCGGCGATGGGTTCCATTCTTTCGGATGCGTTTACCGGAGAAGTCATGCGGACCTCGATGCTGGCGGGGGTGCTGATTATCCTTACGGCCTGGTTGTTCATTCGGAGTATTCCGCTGACACTGATCGCCCTGTCGCCGGCATTTTCATCAGTGGTCGGGTTGCTGGCGATCATGGGGCTGATGGGTCGGCCGCTCACGGTGGCGAACCTGATTTCAGGAATTGTGGTGTTCGGGCTCAGCATTGATTTCGGAATGCATATCCTGCATGCGTGCCGTCATCCCCAGGGGTTGCATGCCCGGATGGCCGTGACCTTTGCCGCGATCACGACGGTGATGGGAGCGGCGGTGCTGCTGTTTGCCCGTCATCCGGCGCTCTATTCGATCGGACTGACCCTGACGATCGGGGTGACGCTCGGGTATGTGGCGGCCATGTGGATGGTGCCGGTGCTGTATGGGGTGATGGGGGGGAGGAAATGAACATTGAACATTTAACATTCAACATTCAACGTTCAATGTTCGTATTTCTTATATTATTCCTTGCTTCCTGCCAAACCGTTCCCCTTCTTCCTCCCGAGGAAGTCGGAAGGATCTCTGCCACGTTTGAGGCTTCGCTTCCGGTCTCCTTCAAGGCGCAGCAGACGCTTGTTTTTGAATTCAAGCCGCGCTGGTGGTGGCCGACGATGCGCATGACGGCGTTGGGCTACGCTGTAGTCAACCGCAAGACGGGCGATTACGCGGTGGTGTGTCTGTCGCCACTAGGGGTGAAGCTGTTTGACGTGGCCTGCTCGAACGGGGTGACGGCCACGCGAATGATGATTCCGGCGGGGGGTGATCAGGCGGCTTTCGGGAAGGCGATCAGCGACGATATTCATAATCTCTATTTCAGCCTGATCCCCCCGCTGGATGCCACGGTGAAGCAGAAGGGGAGCGTCCTGGTGTTTCGGGGTGCGTGCAGTGAACACGATTTCAATCGACTCACCGGCCAGCTTGCTCGTAAATCGGTTTGGACGGATCAGTCCCGGAGCACTCTGACCTTTGGTGACACCCGGCAGGAAAACGGCTATTCCTTTCCCGGATCCATGACTCTCGTGAACCATCGCCATGGCTATCGTCTTGTGATCAGGACGGTAAGGCTGGAGCCCTTATGAATTCAAAATCCATCTCCTGGAGAAAACGATTCAGGAGGGAACTCCGCATCGGGACGGGAATCGTGCTGATTTTGGTGGGGCTTGTCGGGATTCTGGTGCCGGTGTTGCCGGGGTGGACGCCGCTCGCCTTTGGTATCCTGCTACTGGCACCCAAAACCCGCTTCAGCCGATGGCTTCGTAAATTACTGAAGAAAATGCGCCAGCGGGTACGCCTTCGGAAAACGAAGGCCACCCCGCCGGATCAGCAAAACACGATTGATTCAGGCTCCTGATAAGTGCACGATACAGGGTTTGAGGATGGCATAACAGGATGACCCAGCGACTTCCATTTTCCGAACGAAACACACCCTGGCGGGGTGTGCTTGACCTGGCCACCGGGTGTTACCCGGCGTTCCTGTTTGGCGGAGGCCTCGGGCGTTGGCTGCCCGTGTTCCACTTTCACGAAGCCATGGCCGACCGGCTGGAGCCTTATCTGGTGTATCTGGCCGAGAACGGCTACAGGACAGTGACCTCCGAGGCCATTTCCGCCTATGTCCGGCGCGGCATTCATCCGGGGGCGAACTCCGTGGCGATTTGTTTCGATGATGCCTGGGCCAGCCTCTGGACCGTGGCGGCTCCGTTACTCCGGAAATATGGACTTCAGGCCATTACCTATGTGAGTCCGGCCCTGGTTCCTGAGATGGCGCATCCGAGGCCGGTATTGGGTAGCGCAGAAGGGGCACCACACGGGGTCGATGCGTCAGATACCCCATTTGCGGCATGGTGCGAATTGAGGGCCCTGCAGGCTTCCGGCACCGTGGATATCCAAGCCCATACCCTGCGCCACACCCTGGTGTTTTCTGATTCGATCATCGGGGGGTTTGTGAAGCCCGGTTTTAAGCGGCATCCCCACCTTTACCCGTGGCTCGATACCGGATCCGGGGAGCGTCATCTCTTGACCTCGGATTTGGGTGCCCCGATTTATACCCATCGGTCCCGCTATTCGTCGGCCCTTCGCTATGACAACCCCGGGGCCTTTGAGGCCTGCACCCGGCATGTCCGCGAGAATGGAGGGGAATCCTTCTTCGATAAGACCGGGTGGGAACAGCAACTCAGAACCCTTGCGGAATCGTTCAAGGGCCGACAGGAAACTCCGGCCCAGCGTGATGCCGCCATCCTGGAGGACTTGGCGTCTGCCCGGGAGCAGCTTAACGCCGGGCTTAACGCCGACACCGTTCGCCATATGTGCTTCCCCTGGGCTGTGGCCAGCAAGCCGGCCGAAATCGCGGCCGCGCAAGCCGGCTACGAAACCGCGTTTGGGGATCGTCTGTTCGGCGGTCGCTCCGTTAAACCCGGCGATCCGCCCTACCGCCTGATGCGGCTCAAGCACCAGCACCTCTATTGTCTACCCGGCAAAGGCCGGAAAAACTTTTTCTTAGGAACATAATACAACTTGAACCCCGACCCCCGAACCCTGAACCCTGAACCCTCCCCTCCCCAAATCTGCCTTTTAACCGATTCCTATTATCCGGTGGTCGGTGGCGGCGAGGCGCATGCCCGGTTGATGTGCGGCGAATTCCGGCGGTTGGGGGTTCCGGTCTTTGTCCTCACCGGCCATAAGGTGGCGACCTCGCCCGCTTTTGAGAGGGTTGATGAAGTGCCTGTCTACCGGGTGCCCCCCGCCGGTTACCCGAGGATGGGAAAATATCTCATGCTGTTTTCATCGTTCTGGCGCCTGATCCGGATGCGGAGCGACTATGATGTGATTTATGTGTGCGGAATCCGTACCCTGGGCCTGATCGCGGTCATGATCGCGATCCTGCTCGGTAAGCGGTGTGTCTTGAGGGCGGAGTCGCGGGGCGAACTCTCAGGCGCCTTTATCTGGGAGAAACCGGATGGCCGGGTGAATTCCCTGCTAAAACTTGTGGCGATTGGCCCCATCCTGCTTCGAAATCTTATTTTGAAGCGAGCGGACGCCTTCCTGAGCATCGCCCCGATTATTCGCGACGAATATGTGTCCTGCGGGATTCCCCGGGAGACCATCGCGGATATTCCGAACGGAATTGATGTGGTGAGGTTCAGTCCGGTGGCGGCCGATGCGAAGGCGGTACTTCGTCGAAAACTCGGCCTTCCGGAAGGGCGTCTGTTTGCCTACACCGGTAAATTGAACCGCGGCAAGGGACTGGAGTTCCTGGTTCGTGTCTGGAAGAACTGGAACCCGCGCCACCCGGACTGCAAGCTTCTGCTGATCGGCTCCGGCGCGATGCAATTCCTGTCCTGTGAGAAAGAACTGCGCGACTTTGTGGGGCAGAACGCGATGCAGGCCTCGGTGCTCTTTGCCGGCAGCGTCAGCAACGTTCACGAATACCTTCAGGCTTCTGATTTCTTTCTGTTTCCCTCCGAGAGTGAAGCTCTACCCCTGGCGCTTCTGGAGGCGCTGGCCACAGGACTGCCCACCCTGGCCTCGGATATCGGCGGGTGCCGGGCGATTGTTTCCGACGGGTACAATGGTCGGCTGGCACTGCCAAATGACGCGGCGGCCTGGGTAGCGGGATTGGACACCCTCATCGGTAATCCGGCGCGGGTCACGGAATGGGGCCGGGCAGGGCGGGAGACTGTTGCGGAAAAATTCAGTATGACCCATGTGGCGGAGCAGCATCTCGCGCTTTTCGCAAAGATCGGGAGCGTACCATCGTGAGCAACGATCCGGAACTTCACGCCGCTCCGTCCACCGGTCGACTGCTCAGGTTCACCGGCTGGAACCTGTTCGGACTGTGCACGCCGATGATTGTCGCCTTTTTTGTCCTGCCGCCGTTGCGCGGCCGGATGGGTGAGGACATCTATGGCGCCTTCATGTTTCTGCTGACGGTGATCAATTACCTGTCCATCCTTGACCTGGGACTGGGGCGCGCGGTGACGCAATTGATGTCCACCCGGCTGGCGAGCCGGAAGAGCGAGGAGTTGCCGGCGATTTTCTGGACTTCGCTGGCCCTGATGATGGGTTTTGCCGGGGTGGGTATGGCGATTTTCTTTCCGCTGATTTCCCCGATCGTGGGGCAGTGGAGCAAGATCCCGGCCTCGCTTCAGTGGGATGCCGCCACCACGCTTTTCGCCGCCGGGCTCGGGACGCCGTTCCTGGTGTTGACGGCCTGTCTGGTGGGAGTGCTGGAAGCGCACCAGAAATTCAAGCTTATCAATCTCATCCGGCTGCCGATGCAGATCTATACATTCCTCGGGCCGATGGCGGTGGCCATGGTGTCGCACAGTTTGCTGGCGCCGGTGGTGGCTCTGCTGGCAGGCAAGGCGCTGGAATGCCTCATTTATTTTACAGCCTGTCTCTGGGATGTGCCGGTACTCCGGGGTGGGGTTCAATTCCAGCGCAAGCTGATCCGTCCGCTATTTGCGCTTGGCGGCTGGATGTCGGTGTCGAGCATGGCTATGCTGGTGCTGAACCAGGCGAACAGCGCCCTGATGTTCGGGCTGTTGCCGGTCGCGATGGTGGGCTTCTATGCGACCATTGCGGAAATGATCATCCGGCTTCTGATATTCCCAAGGGCATGGGTATCGGTGCTGTTCCCGTCATTTTCAGCTCAACATGCCCTTGAGTCCGGTGCCTTGGCGGGGTTGTACGCCAAGGGGGTCAAAAGTCTGTTGCTCTTTTCCTTCCCGGTGGTGCTGGTGCTATTTGCTTTTGCGTGGGAAGGGCTGATGATCTGGCAGGATGCGGCGTTCGCAACGGCGAGCGCCGGGGTCATGCGGTGGCTCACTGCCGGTATATTCGTGTACAGCCTTTCCTTTGTGCCCTTTTCGCTACTGCAAGGGGTGGGGCGGCCGGATATCAGCGCGAAGTTGCATCTGGTATTGATCCCGGTGGCTATCGGAGTGGCCTGGTTTCTGACGAAACGGTTCGGGATGGAAGGGGCAGGGATCGCGTGGTTTATCCGGTGCATACTGGAGACCGTGGTGATGACCCTGTTGGCTCATCGGTACGCGCCCGGATCCAGTTCAGCGATCGGCAGATCCGCTGTGATGGTTCTGGTGGCACTTTTCCTGATGGCGGGGGTTGTGCTGGTGCCGTCATTCCTGTTTCGACTGGTACTAGTGGCTTTGGAGTTGGTGCTTTTCCTGGCGCTGGGCTGGCGCTGGTTATTGGGGACGGATGAGCAGAAGGCGATCTTGGCGGTGGTGCGAAAAATTCGGAAGTCAGCAGTCAGGAGTCAGAAGGAAGAATGAAAAATCGCCAGATTTTACTAATTTCATTTCTGGTCTCCATGGCGGTGTATTTCGCGCTGACCTGGCCGCTGGGGGCAAATTTTCACGCCGGGATTCCCACCTCAAACCGGCCCGAGGTGGGTGGGGCCCGCTACATGATTCCCGGCGACCCGCTCCAGTTCCTGTATCAACTCTGGATGCTGGCCGATTCCTTTACCGGGCAAACGCCGTTGTTTTACCATGTCTATGAGTTCAATCAGGGAAATGATCAGGCGCTCTATAATCCGGGAAGTTACTATTTCCCGTTTGGCCTCTTGTATTCCGCAGGTTACGCATTGGGCGGGCGGGTCATCGGCTGGAACCTCATGTTGTGTGTGACGGTTTGGCTGATCTATTGGGCGACCTGGCGGCTGATGCGCCGGTTTACCGAATCCGAACTGACAGCGGGGGTGGCCGCCTTGCCCTCCATTCTGTTGCCTTATTTTTATGTATCATTGTTGGGTGGAAGTCCGACAGGCATGGGCATGTTATGGGTTCCACTGATCTTCTGGGGAGTAGATGTGGCGATCCGGGATCGCAAGCTATGGGGCGGCGTTCTGGCGGGAACCCTGTTGTTCATTTGTTCCTGGGTGGATTTGCATGTGTTCTTTTTTGTTTTTCTGGCGACGCCGGTATGGGCTCTGATGTGCTTGGCATTTAATTCAAGCGATATCCCTTTGCGAGCTTCGCGATCTTCTGTTCAAATTCCCCTGACGCCAGATGAGGAAATTAATCTGAACAGAAGCGCGCGAAGATCGCGAAGGGTGTGGCCGTTGGTTCCGATTCTGGC
>CAZOZF010000042.1:0-18479 GCA_964584205.1 uncultured Verrucomicrobiota bacterium | reverse complement strand
GACCAGGTCTCCTTGGGATCCCAGGACCAGTAGGTTCCCCATGCTGAATTTGCCCATACCGCTCCCGTCAGAATTCCCAGGGTCAGAAACAGGAAGCCGAACGAGATCGTTCGCGACATTACCGAATCCAGCGCCTCCCGCGTCTCGGGCTTGACGGTACTGGCCTCCCGATCGGACACCAGGAACCCGATCCCGATCAGGAACGCCACCGCAAACCCGCCGTACCCCAGGAAACAGGTCAGTACATGAAAGGACAGCCAATTGCTCTGCAACGCCGGCATCAAGGGCTTGATCGCCATCTCATAGGTACTCGCATGGGCCAGGGTGATACTGGAAAAGGCCGCCGCCGCGGCGCCAAGCCACGAAATGTTTCGCTGAAGTCGGAGCACCAGATAGATCACCGCCACTGACCAGGCGAAAAGCACCAGCGATTCAAACATGTTGCTGAACGGCGCCCGACCCGCCTCGCTCCACCGGATCCCGATATAGATCGTCTGCATCAGGGCTCCGGCGCTCATCAGGACATTGGTCAGAACATCAAACAAACGCCGCGAGGACATCAGGTAGATCACGCCGCAAACCAGCGCTCCCAGATAAGCCGCCAATCCGGAATTGAACAAATTGATCATACCGTTTTTTTCAATCCTTTCCTTTTGTCATCCAGATAGGGGCCGACGCAAAACACCACCGTCAATCCCATCATCATCAACAGAAACCCCCCATAGACCACCGGAACCCCCGGATCCCGAACCACCTGAAGCGAGGTCCAGCGCAGATCATCAGGGTTGTAACTCAACTGGTAAAAAGTGTAGCCTTGAAAGGTTGTCGGCGAATTCACCTCAATCGTTTTCGTCACGATAACCCGGCCCTTCTCAAGGAACTCAACTGTGCTCCGGAACGCCTTCACGGAGCCTTGTGAACGCCCTATCTCTGAATCGCCCCGGTTACTGATGAAACGGAATTTCAAGGGCATCCGCACGCCATTCCCCAGCGTTTTATGCCGGGTAAAATCCGGAAAACGTGCAAAAACCCATTCGCCATTCGTCACGCCTGCTCCGACAACCGACACATATACCGCAGGATTATGAGGAGCATGAGACCGGCTTTTCGCCTCGCCGGATACGTCATCGAGATAGAAGTCCGGAAGATACCGTTCAATTTTCACTTGAAAAGGATTTTCAGGTCCAGTCTGTTCACGGGGCACCACCACCACAGGAGCAGGGGTATCGTCCAGTGCAATCGGCACCATCAACTCCTTCTCGGGCCATTGCACATACAGCACATCCCGGACAGTGCCCGACTCATTTTTCGTCTTGTAGAGTTCACGTTCGAATTTGACCAATCGCACAGCAAAGGGAAGTGGCATCGTGGCGCCGACTTGGGTCTCATAGAAGCTCGCCGCTTCACCTTCACTGAGTTGTAAAACCCCCTTTTCCCCAAAAAGTGCACGGATCACCCCTCCCGCCAACACGAACAGAAGGCTGATATGAGTGATCAACGATCCGATCACTCGCACACGTTCTGCACCCACTGAGCGGCCGATCATGCGAAATCGCCGAAGCGTGCAGACTGCCAGGCTTGATGAGAAAATGATCAGCAGCGTTGCAAACCACCACGAGTAAAACACATTAGTGAGACCCGCATGCGCCATGAACTCCAACGCCTTGTGGCGGCCTGAATTCTCCATCAGGGAACGGCTCACCTGCTCGCCCTGTGGAATCAGGGTGCCGGCAATGCAGGCCAATGCGATGAGCACCACCACGAAAAGGGAAAACTTCAATGAGCCGAGCCAGGATTGGATGAGACTCCACGCGCCCGGCCTCGTCTCCTCTTTGTCCAACTTTTCCATCTGATTCATTACGGGTTATCTCCTATCAATAAATGGGGCCAGACACCCAGAATCAGCATTACAGAAAGACAAATGACGATTGCCAGTTGAATCGTGCGGGGAACCGGAATAATAGACTCCCCGGCATCGGATGCCGTAAAGGCAGGTCGAAGCACCCCAACATAAAACACCAGGGAGATCACCGCCGACAGCGCGCCCAGCCCCGCCAGACTATACTCCAGCACCCCGCCCTGTTTCACCAACTCCAGCAGGATGAAAAATTTACCCAAGGCTCCACTGAGGGGCGGTACTCCTGCCAGCGACATCATGGCGGCAAAAAGCGCCAACGCCAGTAAAGGAGAGCGCCTATAAAGTCCCATCAACACCCCCCGCCCAGTCTGACCGGTCGCGTTCGCCACCGTAGAAACCACCAGGAACGCGCACAATACCGTGAACAGGTATTGGGTCAGGTAATACGACACCGCCCCCCGCCCCGCCACCGTGCCCGCCGCCAGCCCCATCAATAGGTAACCGGCATGCGCAATTGAGGAATAGCCCAGCAACCGTTTTAAATCCACCTGCGCCAAGGCGCCCAGAGTCCCGTACAACAGGGTGATTCCCGCCAGCATTCCGATCAGGATCAGGCTATCCCGGCCGGGCGGAAACAACCCCGCGTCCATCAACCGGAGCAACAAAACAAACCCCGCCACCTTGCTGCACGATGCCAGAAAGGCAGTGGCCGGAGTGGGTGCGCCCTGATACACATCAGGCGCCCACAATTGCAACGGCACCATCGCCAGCTTGAAACCCACTCCCAGAAAAACCAGCAGGAATCCGAACCGGTACGCCTCCGCCGTCCCCCCGCCCTGCATCATACTCTCCCGCACGGCTTCAAATCCGGTATGCCCCGTGGCGCCATAGAGGTAACTGATCCCATAGATCGTCAATGAGGCCGATACCGCGCCCATAACCAAATATTTAATCCCCGCCTCCAGAACCGTAGCGTCGCGATGGGAACCACTTGGAAAGGCGGTCAGGATATAGAAACAGAGGGTGACGGTCTCCAGCGCCACGAACAGGCAGATAAAGTCATTCACCGATACCAGGAGTAACATTCCCGCCGCCGCAAAAAGCATCAGGGAAAAGAATTCTGCGCCCTGCGTCCTGATTGACGGCGAATCCATGGCCAGGAGCAACGCCACGCCCGTCCCCGCAAGCAACAACTGCTTGAAGAAAAGTGCCGGGACCGGCTGCATCATCAGGCTGTACAGAAACAGCGCCCCCACCGAGCCCGCCAGAATGCCTGCAATCAGGCGCGAACTGAGGCGCGGAACAAAGGCATTCACCAGCAGCCCGGCAACGCCCAGCAGAACCAGCATGATCTCAAGTTGTATTCCGTAGATATCCATCAGGGTTTATCCATTTTAAACGTCATCGTCTCCACGCCTCTCTGAACGGGATCCGTTAGAAGGCGCGGGCAGAGACCAACCGCCAGAAGTGCCGCCAGCAGAATCAGAAACGGTAGACGGCTCTTCAGGGAGCGCGCATCCAGCACTTTCAGAATATCCACCGCCGGCGGCCCGAAAATTCCTTCCCGCAGGGCACCCAGCATGTAAACGGCCGTGAGCACCATGCCCCATGCGCCCGCCACTACCGCCACCCGCAAAATCATCGAACCGTCCCTCCACGCTCCCGCGAGAACCATCACCTCGCTGACAAATCCAGCGAACCCCGGCACTCCCGCCGCCGCCAGCGCCGCCAGCACTGTACAGCCCCCGATGAACGGCGCCTGCCGCGCCAGACCGCTGAACCGCACGATTTCACGGGATCCCGCCTGCTCCTCCATCGTCCCGACCAGCGCGAACAGCAGGGCCACCGAAACCGCTCCGGCAAACATCATCAGCACCACCCCACCTTGCCCGACGGGATTCAGGGCGGCAATTCCCAGGAGAATATAACCCGCATGACTGATCGCGCCGTAACTGATCAGGAGTTTCCAGTCCCGCTGACGCAAAGCAATCAGCCCTCCGTACAGAATCGTCACAATCGCCAACCCCGCCAGAATGGGCATCGCCCAGCGCGCCCCCTCCGGCAACAGCGGTACCGCAAAGCGCAACAACCCATACGCCCCGAGTTGCTTGAGCACCCCGGCGCTGAGCATGCTGACCGGAGTCGGCGCGGCCGCATACGCAGGCGGAGCCCAGACGTGCAAAGGCCAGATAGACAACAATACCCCGAACCCAGCCAGGAACAGCATAAACAAAGTCTTCTGGAGGGAGACAGAAATCGGGTTCGCCCGCAACGCGTCATGCAACCCGTTCAGATCAAAGGTTCCTCCATGCGCCGCAAGAACCATAAATCCGAGCAACGTCACCACCGCCCCCGCCGCCACGAACAGCGTCATCTGTAGAGCCGCCCGATGGGTTGCTTCCCCCTCGCCACGGCCCCAGCCAACGATCAGGAGGTAGGAACACAGCACCTCAAATTCAGCAAAGAAATAGAAGAAAAACACGCTGGTGGTGGTGAACGCCCCGAAGGCTCCTCCCACCAGAGCCAGGTACAGGGCATAAAATTCACGCTCCCTGGATTTCACCGCACCACTCACCCAGACTCCCGCAAACGCGACCAGGGCCGTGAGAAGCACCGCTACCAGGGACATCCCGTCCAATCCAAAGGAAAAGGAAATTCCAAACTCGGGAAGCCACGGGGTCGAACTGCAGAACTGCGAAACCCCGGTTGTGCGATCGAACGCCGCAAATAACGCCAAGGCGAATGCCAAGGTGAGTCCCGTTACGGTGATCGCCTGACTCCGGGCAATTCGGGCGCCGCCCGGCAACACAAGCAACAAAACCGCCGAGGCCAGCGGAATCAATACAATCATGAGTAAAAGCGTCGTCATAGTCTCAACCACCAGAACAGAAGCGCCGCCACGCCAGCGCCCGCCATGAAGAGATAAAACCGGAGATCGCCTGACTGGATCACCCGCACCAGTCCGCCGAGCCCCCGCGTCATGCCGGAAATTCCGCCAACGCCAACGCCCTGTAAAATCCAGCGATCAAAGGTTTCGCAAACGAGAGACATCGTGCCTTGCACTGAATTCACAAGCCAGCCATACATCTCGTCAAAGTAGAACTTATTCTCCATCCATCGATAAACCGGCCCCAGGAGTTGTCGCAGTACGGCATCCTCCTCCGGAGCCTTTCCATATACCCGCCACGCCAACAGGAAGCCGATCAACGGCACCGCGAGAAAGCCTGCCATGATTTTATCTGAAGGCACCGCCGTCACGAGCCCCGGGTTCAGAAAATGCGGAACTACGGAATACCAGCCGCCCGCCACGGAAAGAACCGCCAGAAACCCCAGCGGCAGGGTAATCACCAGTGAAGATTCCCGGGCGTGCCCGTACAGGTCCCCGTCGCGGGGCTTCCCGAAGAAGACCACCCAGAGGATGCGCCCCATATAAAATGCGGTCAGAAAGGCCGTTACAAGGCCGATCACCAGAAGTCCACGACTCTGCTCAAGAGCCAGCAAGAGGATCTCGTCCTTGCTGTAGAACCCGCTGAACGGCCAGATTCCGGACAGTGCCAGGGCGCCGATCAGAAAGGCCATGAAGGTCAGGGGCATCCGTTTCCACAGGCCACCCATCCGCCAGATCCCCTGCTCGTGGTGCAGGGCCATGATCACGCTGCCGGCCGCAAGGAAAAGTAGGGCTTTGAAAAACGCGTGGGTGGTTAGATGGAACATCGCTTCTGTCGTTCCGCCAAGCCCGGCCGCCAGCATCATGTAGCCCAGCTGGGAAAGGGTTGAATAAGCGAGCACGCGCTTGATATCCGTCTGAGTTACGGCAATGAGCGCCGCCATCAGCGCCGTGAGGCCGCCGGCCCAGGCGATGACCGTCATCATCGCCGGACTGGCCGCCATGAGCCAGGCGACGCGGCACACCATATAGACACCGGCCGCCACCATTGTGGCGGCATGAATCAGCGCGCTCACCGGAGTTGGTCCCTCCATGGCATCGGGCAGCCAGACATGGAACGGAATCTGTGCGCTCTTTCCAGCCGCTCCACAGAAGATCAGACCGGCCGCCGCCGCCAGGATCACCGGACTCAGTCCCAGCCCCTGCCATTTCCCTGCCAGCACCGCAAAATCAAAAGACCCCGCATAGCCCCACACCATCAGGATTCCGAGGATCATACCGGCATCCCCCACACGGTTGACGATAAAGGCCTTCACCCCCGCCTTAGCGGCCGCCGGGCGCTCAAACCAGAATCCGATCAGCAGGGTGGATGACACTCCGACCAGTTCCCAGAATATGAACATCTGGATGAAGTTCGGCGACAACACAATGCCGAGCATGGAGAAGGTGAAAAATGACATGAGTGCAAAATAGCGAGGAACCCCGGAATCGCCCCGCATGTAGCCGACTGAATAAATCTGGATGGCGGTACCCACTCCCGTCACCACCAGTAGCATCAATACGCTCAGCCGGTCCACCACGCCCCCCCACTCCACGATCAAGGGACCAGCGGCCAGCCAGACGTGCGGAGGGATGGACACAACCGCTCCGCTCGCGACCACAAGGAAAAGCTTCACCGCCGCCGCGAAACTGAGCGATACGGCCGCAATCGACAGCACGGCGCTCGCCATCGGGCGGCGCCGCGTGAACAGCAGGATTCCCACCGCCGCCACAAGAGGGGCAAACAGTAGGAACCAGGTCAGTTGTTCAGGGCTCGGCATGCTCATCCTTTCAAACTCCTGAAATCATCCGCATTGACGGAGCGTCGATTTTTGAACAGCGCCACCACGATTGCCAGCCCGACAGCCGCCTCGGCCGCCGCGATGGCGATTACGAAGAGGGTCAGCACCTGCCCGTCGGCACCCCGCCCGTACCGGGAAAAAGCCACCAGCGCCAGATTGGCCGCATTCAGATTCATCTCCAACCCCATCAGGATCAGTAAAAGATCTCGCCGCATCAGGATACAGGCAAGGCCCAGCCCGAACAGGATGGCGCTCACCGCCAGGTAATGGTCAAGACCGATGATCATGGGTGATCCTCCCGGCGGGTCAGTACAACCACTCCAATGGTGGCCGTCAGCAGAAGAAGCGCAATGATCTCGACCGGCAACAGGAAGCGGGAAAAGAGCGGAGTCACTACCGTAGCCAGATCACCACGAAACAGGGCTTCTGAGGGCGCGTCCGACCAGACGGTTCGTCGTAACGTCGCCCACACAGCGGCTCCAAAGGCCAGCCCCACCAGGGGGCCGCCCATCAGCGCGGGCAGGTTTCCAGCCCACCAGCGGCACGGGTTGCGCAAATCCAGCACCATCATCACGAACAGGAACAGCACCATGATTGCCCCCGCATAGACCAGCACCTGAAGGAGCGCCAGGAAAAATGCCTGAAGCAAAACGTACAGCCCGGCGGTAAAGACAAATACCAGCACCAGATACAGGGCGCTCACCACCGCGTTCGGACTGAGCACGACCATCAAGGCGCTTAATACCAGTGCCAGGCTGAAAAATAAAAATAAGGCGTCGCCTGCGTTCATGCGTCTATTTCTTCTTCCATTTACAGATCCGGTCCTCGTGAATGCCACCCAACTCCAGCAATTTCTCCTTGTGGAGCTTCATCTGCTCCCGCGTATACGAGGCCATGGCATAATCTTTCTTCAGAAAAATCGCCTCCTCCGGGCAAGCCTCCTCGCACAGACCGCAATAGATGCAACGGGCCATATCGATGATGAAATCCTTCGGTTCTTTTTCCACCTTCACGTCCGGACCGGATTCGGCCCGGAATCCCGGAATGACGGTGATCGCCCGGGGCGGACAAACAAATTCGCACAACTGGCAGGCCACGCACTTGACCCGCTGCTCAGGGTCACGCACCAGAGTGGGCACGCCCCGGTACCGCTTCGGCAGGGGCGGCTTCTCCTCCGGGTACTGCCGGGTGAAACGCTTCATGGGAATATGCTTCAGGGTGATCCACATTCCCTTAAGAATCTGCGGCACATAGAGCCGGTCCCAGAGTGTCAGTTTTGGACGTTCCACAATCATAAATTTGCCCTGCAGGCCATGATCACGGCCACTACCACGATATTCACCAGTGCCAGGGGAAAGAACACCTTCCACCCCAGTGCCATCAACTGATCGTACCGGAAGCGCGGCACCGTCCAGCGCACCCAGATGAACAGAAACAGCATCGCGCACACCTTGGCTACAAAAATCGCCACATGAGCCAGACCGACCCAGATCACCGTGGCCGGTGCATTAAAGGGCGCAAAGGGAAGCGACCATCCTCCCAGGAAAAGTGTCGTCACCAGCGCCGAAGCCACCAGCATATTCGCGTACTCGCCCAGAAAGAACAGCCCGAATTTCAGGGAACTGTATTCGATGTTATAGCCGCTCACCAGCTCCTGCTCCGCTTCCGGGAGATCAAAGGGAGTCCGGTTGCATTCCGCAAACAGGCTGGTGATAAAGATGAAACACGCCACGGGATGATACACCATCAGCCAGCCATGCTGGGTCTGGTACCCCACGATTGTGCTGAGGTTCAGGGAACCGGTCTGCATGAACAACGGCACCAGACTCAGGCCCAGGCACACTTCATAGGAAATCATCTGCGCCGCTGAGCGCATCCCGCCCAGGAAGGGATACTTGGAATTGCTCGCCCACCCTGCCAGGGCAATTCCATAGACACTGAACGAGGCGACCGCCAGGACAAACAACATCCCGGCATTCATGTCGGAGAGGACACACGTCATGGGTCCAATCGCGCTTCCCCACGGAATGACAGCCAGCACCATGAGCGAGGGCATGAATACCAGGGCGGGAGCCAACGTGAAGATAACCTTGTGGACGTGATTCGACAGCATGTCCTCTTTCAGCATCAGTTTCAGGGCGTCGGCAATCGGTTGCATCAACCCCTGGAACCCGACCCGGTTGGGTCCCACCCGGTCCTGGATCCAGGCACAGATCCGGCGCTCTGCCAGCACCGTGTAGGGCACGATCAAAAGCACCAGACCGAAGATCACGATGATTTTCACTAGGATGAAAATCCACTCAAGAATGGCGGGATCAGTCCACATGGAGTTGCACCCCCTGCGATCCGATGGCTTCCCACGTCACCCCTCTTATCGGCGTCAGCACCTGTGCCATGGTCCCGTAGACCGACTCTAAGGACTCTTCCTGAGGCTGGCCCAATTCGGCCAGGAGCCCCATCAGAATACGCCATTCGGGCCGGGCATTTCCGGGCGACTCAACAGCCGGGTTAATCCGCTGGATCCGCCCCGCCCGATTGATGAAGGTCCCTGACTTTTCGGCAAAAGTGGCGCCCGGCAGGAGATAATGGGCCACTTCCGTTACAGCGCTGGGAAGACTGTTGATCGACACAAGTAATTCCAGCTTGTTCAGAAGGTCGACCCCGATTCCCGCCGTGGTGATATCCTCACCCATGACCACCAAGGCCCGGATATGCCCATCTTGAATCCCCTGCGCGATCTCGAGCAGGCGACTGCCGGGCGGAACCGTCGCCACGCCGGTCATGAGAGCACCCGCCGTGTTGGGGTCCCGGTCTGACTGCATGAGCCAGGCATCGGCGGAGCCCGCGTGCGGCACCACATCCATAAGCGTCACGCCCAAGACGCCGGCAAGCTGTCGAAACAGGAAGAGTTCCTCCGTGGTCGCTCCTGCGGATCCGATAAAGGCAATCCGGCCCTCACCCCCGTCACGCAAGGCCGTGAGGCGTTCGGCAATTTGACGGGTAGCCTCGTTCCACGATAACGATTGAGCGCTTCCGTTCATTCGTGACTGGGGTTCCACCAGTCGGTTCGGATCATTGATAAAGCGATAGTTCAATCGCCCTTCGTCACACATCCAGCGCTGATTCACGGCCTCGTTGTCACGCGGCGTCAGACGGCACACCGTGTTTTCCCTGGAACCGATCACAATATTACAGCCTGTTGAACAGTGCGGGCAGAGACTTCGCGTCTGCTTAAGGAACCACACCCGTTGCTTGAACCGGAAATCCACCGAGGTCAGCGCACCGACCGGGCACAAGTCCACGATATTCAAGTCGTAGTTTGTGGAGGGCTCGCGTCCGGGATAACACGTCAGGGTGGAACGACTGCCCCGCCCCGTGAACCCCAGGCAATCCTGCCCTGCCACATCGCGCATGAAGCGGATACAGCGTGAGCACAGGATACAGCGTTCGTCATCAAGCATGATCTTGGGCCCGAGTAGCGTCCTCTTGGGTTTCTGTTCTTTCTCCTCAACAAATCGGCTTTCCGCCCGGCCGTAATCCACCGCCAGTTCCTGCAACCGGCATTCGCCAGCCTGGTCACAGATCGGACAGTCGAGCGGGTGGTTGATCAGGAGAAATTCCATGACCCCGCGTCGCGCCTTGATGACCCTCGGGGTATGGGTCAGGACTTCCATGCCCTCCACAACCGTGGTGTTACAGGCAATAGTCAGTTTGGGATTCCACTCCAGGATAGGCGTTCCCGTCGGCCCGGTGCGAAGTGTTGCCACCTCGACCACGCACATGCGGCAGTTTCCGGCGATACAGAGATCGGGGTGATAACAAAAATGCGGAATTTCAACGCCGATCAACTTGGCCGCCTCAATGAGGTTGAGTCCTGCGGGCGCCTCAATCGGTTGGCCATTGACAGTCAATTTGACGAGGGACTCGCTCATGACTTCCCTCCCGCTACCGCCTGCTCGAAGTCAGCCCTGCAATGGCGCAGGAAAGCCTTGATCGGCCAGGCGGCCGCCTCACCCAAGGCGCAAATCGTCGTGCCATCGATGTTATTGGCCACATCCATGAGCAGATCCACATCTTCCGGGCGACCGTGCCCCTGATGGATGCGCTCGATGATTTTTTCCATCCAGAGGGTGCCTTCGCGGCAGGGCGTGCACTGCCCGCAGGATTCATGGGCATAGAACCGCGCCACGCTGAGCGCGCGCTCCACGAGATCATCCCCCTCTTCCAGAACAATCACGCCACCGGATCCGGCCATGGACCCGGCTGCCTGAATCGCATCGAAGTCAAGGGTCACATCAAGCTTGTCCGGAGGCAGCATAGGCATCGAACTTCCGCCGGGTATAACGGCCTTGACGGGAAGACCCCGTCTCGTGCCGCCCCCCACGTCATCAATCAATTGCCGCAAAGTGATTTTCCCCATTTCAATTTCATAGCAGCCCGGCCGCTTCACGGAACCGCTCAGGGAAATGATGCGGGTTCCAAACGAGCCGGCTACACCCAGGGAGCGGAACCATTCACTTCCATGCTGGATGATAAACGGAACGGTGCAGAGAGTCTCAACGTTATTGACCACTGTGGGACAGTCGAACAAGCCCTTTACGGCGGGGAACGGGGGTTTGATACGCGGATAAGCACGTTTACCCTCCAGCGACTCGATGAGACCGGTTTCCTCGCCACAGATGTACGCGCCTGCACCCCGGTGAATGTAGATCTCGCAGTTAAAGTCACTGCCCAGAATTGTGTCACCCACCAGATTCCTGGCCCGTGCCTCCTCAATCGCGCGGGCCAGAATCACAGCGCCTGAGGCGAATTCGCCCCGGATATAGATATAGGCAGTCTGCGCCCCGATCGCATAACACGAAATCAGGATCCCCTCGATCAACAGATGGGGATCACGGTAGATCAGTTGGCGATCCTTGAATGTACCCGGCTCGCTCTCATCAGCGTTGCAGACCAGATAGATCGGCTTGCCGGACCGGCGATCAACATATTTCCATTTCACGCCCGTCGGAAATCCCGCCCCTCCCCGGCCTTTCAACCGGCTTTCGGCCACCTCCCGGATCGTCTGCTCGGGCTTCATGCCGAACGCCTTGGGAAGCGACTGATAGCCACCCGCCGCCAGATAATCGTCAAGCGACCCCGTATACCCGGGCGTGGCCATCGCAGTCATCAGCATTCGCCGCTCGAGGGGATGCGCCGGAGGCAATGGCGGCCGCTTGGGTTCTTCGACCTGACCAGCAGCGCGAATACCCGCGATGATCCGATCCACATCGAGAGGTTTCAGATTTTCGTAAAGTTCGTCATTGATCATCATGACAGGGCCCGACCCGCAGGCGGCCAGGCATTCTACAGAGGACACCGAAACCAAACCGTCCGGCGTCACGGTCTCCGGGGGGACGCCCAGAATCTTCTGAAGTTGCTGGAAAATCGAGCCGCACCCGCATTGCTCACAGGAGACCGACCGGCATACCTTGATATGGAACCGGCCCCGGGGCGTCTCGGAGAACATCGGATAGAACCGGATCAGTTCCCAGACATTGATTTCAGCCAGTTGAAGCTTGGTCGCCGTCCACTCCACCTGTTCGCGCCCCAGACAGCCGAAGTGATCCTGAAGCAGGTGCAGCACCCAAAGCACCGCCGCCCGCCGGCGATCCTCGGGATAATGCCGGATCAGCTCGTCCATCCGCGCTTCTAAATCGATGGGGACGTGAAGGGTCATATTACCGGTCACACTCCCCCATCACGAAATCCAAACTGCCCAAAATGGCGGTCATATCGCTCAAAAGATGACCGACCGCCATAACAGAAAGCGCCTGCAGGTTGACGAACGAGGGCGCCCGGATTTTCAGGCGATGCGGCACGCCGCCGCCCCGGCTGATAATCATGAATCCGAGTTCCCCCTTGGGATTCTCGGCCGAAAAATAGATCTCGCCGGGCGGGGCGTTGATGCCCTCGGTGATGAGCATGAACTGATGGATCAATGGCTCCATCCGCGTGAGCACATCCGTCTTGGGCGGCAGGAACACCTTGCCATCGTCCACATACCAGGGGCCAGCGGGAAGACGATCCAGCGCCTGCAACACGATGCTCCGACTCTGGCGCACTTCCTCCAGGCGAACGAGAAACCGGTCGTAACAATCGCCCACCGAGCCCAGCGGGACTTCGAACTCAAAATCCGGGTACGCGGAATAGGGATGTGCCCGGCGCAGATCCCAATCCACTCCCGAGGCTCTCAGGTTCGGGCCGGTCACGCCGAGGTCAATCGCCTTCTCACGGCTCAGCACCGCGATGTTACGCGTGCGATCACAGAAAATACGGTTGCGGGACAGCAGGCCGTCAATCTCGGCGACACCTGTCGGAAGTTCCGCGAGAAAGGCGCGCACACCCGGCACAAACTCCGGCGGGAGATCATTGGCAAGGCCGCCAATCCGGATATAACTGCTTGTGAAACGAGCCCCGCTGAGCGTCTCAAAAAGATCCATGATTTTTTCGCGCTCCCGCATACAGTAGAGAAATACGGTCATCGCGCCCACATCCATGGCATAACAGCCCAAGCCAAGCAAATGGGAAGCGATGCGGGAGAGTTCGCAGCAGATCACCCGAATCACATGGCAGCGGGGTGGCACCTCGACTCCCAGTAATTTTTCAACCGCATAAGCATAGGCCACATTATTGGCCAGGGGCGCCAGATAATCCAGCCGGTCGGTGTAGGGCAGGAACTGCTGGTACGTCATGTTCTCGGCGATCTTCTCATCACCCCGGTGCAGGTACCCGATATCCGGCCACAAACGGGTGATCTCCTCACCATCAAGTTCCAGGATCACGCGCAGAACCCCGTGCGTACTCGGATGCTGGGGGCCGAGATTGATGATCATGCGATCGCCTTCAGCTTGCGGAGACCAGGTCATGTCAGATCTCCTCCCTGCGATGGGGATCCGTCACGGCACGATCCCGTTCGGCGACGGTGTCACAGGCACGCGGCTCGCGCCGGGTGGAAAACGGCGTTCCGATGGCTGCCACAAAGGGGCCGCCCGCCATCGGGGCGGATTCCACCGTACCGGTCTCCACGGCCGTCACGGGAAGTTCAGCCGGAAGTCCGGCCACCGGAAATTCCTTGCGCAAGGGATGATGGGGATACCCGTCCCACATCAGGATGCGACGCAGGTCGGGGTGTCCCTTGAAACGCAACCCGAACAGGTCGTAAGCCTCGCGTTCGTGCCAGTTGGCGGTGCCCCAGATCCCGCTCACGGAATCCACGACGGGGTCGTCCTGGGGAATTCCAACGACAAGACGCAACCGGCAGCGGTCCGCAAACGAATACACCAGGTAATGCACCTCAAAGCGCGGCACTGCGTCCGCATTGTCAACACCGGAAAGGTCGGTCAACATGTCGAACCGGCCCTCCTCCTTCAACAGGCGGCAGGCCTCGACAATCTGTTCCCGTGGCAGACTAATCCCCGATTCACCGCGAAAGACAGGCATTTCCGTAATGGTATCGCCCAGGCGTGCTTTCAGGAGACTGATGACATCGGAGGTGTTCATGGGTTATTCGCCGCGAATGATGATCGGGCCTCGCATGGCACTGGCATCCAGAGGAGTGGATGCGGGGGACTTCAACGCCCCAAAGCCCTTGGAGTGGTCGATCTTGCGCTGGATCGCCATAAATCCCTCCAGCAGGGCCTCCGGGCGCGGGGGACATCCTGAGATGTAAACGTCAACGGGCAGAAAATGATCCACGCCTTGGACGACGGAATAGCTTCGATACATGCCGCCGGTGCTGGCGCAGGCACCCATGGCGATACACCATTTCGGCTCGGGCATCTGATCCCAAACCCGCTTGACCACGCCTGCCATCTTATAAACACAGGTGCCGGCCACAATCATGCAGTCGGCCTGTCTTGGCGAGAATCGCATCACTTCGGCCCCGAACCGCGCAATATCAAACCGGGCCGCCCCGGCGGCCATCATCTCGATTGCACAGCAGGCGAGTCCCATCGGTTGCGGCCAGCAGGAATTCTTGCGGATCCAGTTGACCGCCGCGTCCACCCGGGTGACGATGACTTCATGCTCCAAGCCCTTCAGCCCGTAGGTTTCCTCAATCTTCCGGGTCATGGGCGACCCCGCTTGGACGCCCAGTTCAAGGCGCCCTTCTTCCAGGCATAGAGATGCCCGACCTCGAGGAGCAACAGGAATACAACGGCGCCGATGAGCATAGGCCAACCAATCCCACCCTGCTCAATCGGTTTGATCAGGTCACGATACATGGCGGCCCACCCGATCAGAAAGACAACTTCCACATCGAACAGGATGAAAAGCATCGCCACAACATGAAATTTGACGGCGAAGCGCGCCCGGTCGCCGGTCGTCGGAAGTCCGCACTCGTAGGGGCTATCCTTGACAGGGCTGTGGGTGCGGCGCGGCCCGATGAGAACCGGTATAAAAATACCGGCACACGCGAACAAGACAGCCGCGATCAGCATGGCTCCGACCTCGACAAACGTCTTATATTCCGGACTGATCAACACAACTCTCCTTTTGAACACACAGATCGGAGTGATTCCGTCCGGTTCAAATGAACCACTTAACCTATAGAGAAGCTTTGGAGTATATCGAAATGCGAAAATGATTCAAGTCCAAGCGCCCCGCTGAGGACGGCTCGGCAGGGACGCCTCGCCCCGGGGAATCTACCGCTTGAATTGCAATGGACAGACAACTTTGTTATGAACCTTTTTGTGCAGGCAACATCCAACCAGAAATCGGTCATCACTCCCGACATCCCATTCAAATTAGGAATGGATGCCCTCTTGGATCATCACCCGGACTGGCTTGAGGCCCGCCGTGTGGGTCTGGTGAGTCATGCCGCCGCCGTGGATACAAAAGGGGTGACCTCGGCCGAGAAACTGGTTCACTCGAAAAATGTCCGCCTGACGGCTCTCTTCGGCCCCGAACACGGATTCGCCGGTCTCGCTGCCGCAGGCGAATTGACGAAAGACGAAACCCATGCACTCTGGGGTATCCCTATCTATTCCCTTTACGGCGAAACACGTAAACCAACTCGAGCCATGCTGGATGGCGTAGATACCCTGATCGTGGAATTTCAGGATCTGGGCGCCCGTCCCTACACTTATGTCTCCACCCTGAGACTCGTTTTGGAAGCGGCCGCTGAAGCCGGGAAAACCGTCATCATTGCCGACCGTCCGGTTCCCCTTCCCCTCAGCATTGACGGCCCTCTGCTTGACCCGGCCTTCGAAACATTCGTCGGCCTCATTCCCGCCCCGATGCAGTATGGCATGACCCAGGGAGAGACGGCCCGATGGCTGGCGGAGACCCTGGGATTGACCTTGGATCTCCGGGTTTCGCCCATGCAAGGCTACTTCCGTGAGGGAATCCGACAACCTGCCTGGCCAGAATGGATTCCGCCATCCCCTCGGATCCGGTCATGGGAATCCGCCTGCCTGTTCACCTCCACGGTCTTCGGCGAGGCGCTTCCTGCCCTGGATTATGGCTCCTCAACCGCGCACTCCTTCCAGATCATAGGCGCTCCCTGGCTTGACGCAAAGTGCCTTCAGGAAAGGATGAACGAGTCACCCTTGCTAGGCATCCGCTTTGAACCGATCCGGTATGTTGCCATGACTGGCCTGCATAAAGGAATTCAACTGGATGGACTGAGACTGGTCATCACCGACTACGGCTCCTTTCGTCCCGTCTCCACGGCAGTCACCCTCCTGGCCGGAATCCAATCCCTTTACGGGGTCTCCGCACTTTGGGAGGCGCCGGGAACCCGCCCGGAATGGTTTGATAAACTTTTCGGCACCGACACCGTGCGCCTCGCGCTTCAAGCCAACACTCCGGCTCCAGACATCATCGCCTCCTGGCAGCCCTCCCTCGACCGGTTTAATGCGACCAAAAAACGACACCTACTCTACACACCTCCCCCCCTGAACCCTGAACCCCGAACCCTGAACCACTCTTCATGAAACACCCCAAGAAAGCCATTGTCCTAGCGGCCGGGTACGGAGCGCGATTTCTTCCACTAACCCTGATGAAACCAAAACCCCTTTTTCCGCTCTGGGGAAAACCGGCGCTGGGCCATACCCTCGACCTCCTCAAAAGCTGGGGTGTACGGGATGTGCTCGTCAATGTCCACCATCATGCCGGGCAAATCCTGGAGTATCTCCAGACCGACCCTGTTCCCGGTCTCCGATGCCAGCTCTCCTACGAGCCTGATATCCTCGGAACCGGCGGCGCACTCCCCAAGGCTCACTGGTTCCTTGATGGAGATCCCTTCTGGATGCTGAATTCCGATGTACTGGCTGATGTGTCCTGCAAACCTCTTCTGGACTCTCATCATCGAAATGACTCCATCGCTACCCTCTGGTTGCACCCTGACCTGGGCCCGCGCACCGTCGAGCACCGCAACGGGCTTGTCACCGTTTTCAAAAGCCCTGTTGCCGGCACCGAGGGAACCGCCACATTCTGCGGCCTGCAACTCCTCTCTCCCGAAATTCTTAACTTCCTGCCGCCCTCGGGATTTTCATCCATTATCGACGCCTACGAAAACGCCCTGATTGCCGGTAAAAAAATCGGGGGCGTGATCGTGCCCGGCTCCTACTGGGCGGATATCGGAAAACCGGAAACCTATCTGGCGACGCATCAGGATATGATGACCCATCCCCGGTGGAAAAAATCCATTTCGCGCGGAAATAAACCGTTTGCCTGCGGGAGGAATGTCACGATCGCTCCGGACGCAGAGGTCACAAGGTCGGTCCTCTGGGATGATGTTACCCTGGCTCCGGGGGCACGGGTTGAGAACGCCATCATTTCAGATGGAGTCACCGTACAGGGGCGAGCCTCCTACATGGTTATGCGAGCTGACCATTTTCAGGATCCGGTTTTAGCCCGGATTCTCAAGACCCTCCAATGGTCTCCTCGCGCCACAACGGTGATGCCGCTTCCGCCCCGTGGCTCCGCCCGTACCTTTACCCGCCTTGTCACACCTGAAAAAAGCGCAATCCTGGTCCGGTATACACTCGAGCGCCCTGAAAACGGCCTTTATACACGACATGCCCGGTTTCTGGCGCGATGCGGGGTGCGAGTACCTGAAGTCCTTTTGGATTGGCCCAAGGAGCAAGTCTGCGTATTGGATGATGCGGGAGAAAACAGTCTTGAACACCTCGTTCCCACCCTGTCCCGTTCCGACTGCCTGGCGCTTTACCGGAAAACACTCGAATCCGTGGCTCGACTGCACGGTCATGCCACACGCGCCTTGCGGCGTCATCCCATTGAACTTTCCATGCCCTTTACGCGCCATCTCTACGAATGGGAGCAGAATTTTTTCTGCGAACAGTTCCTGGGGCGCCATCGCCCCGTCAGTGGAACCGATCTGATAGAGATCCGCCGGGAGCTGGCACGACTCATTCCGGCACAACTACGGGCACCCCGCGTCATTATCCACCGCGACCTGCAATCGAGCAATGTCCTCGTCAAGGATGACGATATTTTCCTGATTGATTTCCAGGGCATGCGACTGGGAACGGCGGCCTATGATCTGGCGTCGCTTCTGTGTGATCCGTACGTCAACCTTCCGGATGACCTGCGTGGCGAGTTGCTGGATTATTATCTCGGACTGGTTCCGAATTCCGGCCCGGTACGGGATCTGTTCTGGATTGCCGCCGTGGAAAGACTTGCCCAGGCGTTAGGCGCCTTTGGCCGACTCGGCGCCGTTTCCACCACATCCTACTTCTTGAAGCACATTCCGGCTGGAGTCAGGCAGCTGCAACACGCCCTCAGCCATGTTCCCGGTCTGCCGACATTGAAGAAGTGTCTGAAGGGGTGATTCAGCAATTCTCATTATGACCAACGGTCCGCGAGGCCGCGGACCCTCCCCTTGGAA
>CAZOZF010000041.1:0-18568 GCA_964584205.1 uncultured Verrucomicrobiota bacterium | reverse complement strand
CCGGTCACATACAGGACATCGCCCGGCCTGCCCCCGGATCGCAGCACCGCACGGCCGCGCGGGATCCGGCCGACGGCAAAGACATGGAGCTCCAGGGTCTTGCCTCGTGAAGTATCCCCGCCCACAATGGCCACTCCCTGGCGTCTGGCCAGTGTCGTCAGACCGCGATAAATTCCCTCGATGCGCTTTACCGGCACGGAGGCGGGTGCCACGAGATCAATCAGCCCCCACAACGGCTCGCCGCCCATCGCCGCGATGTCGCTCAGCACGCGCCCCAGAGCCTTGTGTCCAATCGCTTCCGCAGGTGCCGTGGGGGTAAAATGAATCCCCTCAATCACCGGGTCGCTTTTCAGGAGCAAATCGAATGCATCACAGCGACCCGTCCGCACCACGGCACAGTCGTCGCCAATCCCCGCCACCACATCCGCCCGCCCCGGCACCAGTCGCTTGAGCCTCCGGATCAACGCATCTTCACCTATGTTACGTGCATTCATGTGACTCAATCAGGCTGAAGGCTGAAGACCGAAGGCTGAAGGCTGAAGACCGAAGGCTGAAGGCTGCAAGGAAATTCACATCATCTTGCTTGATTTCACGTGATGTCATCTATTCACCCTTCAATCTTCTTCTTTCGGTCTTCAGTCTTCAGCCTTCAGCCTTCCTAAGGATACACCCGGCCCAGGGTTCTGGGGAAGGGAATGGTTTCGCGAACATGCTTGATTCCACAGAGCCAGGCGACGGTCCGCTCCACGCCGAGTCCGAAGCCCCCGTGCGGAACACTGCCGTAGCGGCGCAAGTCGAGATACCAGGCATAATCCTCCGGACGCAGCCCCTTGGCGGTCATGCTTTCGGCAATCACCTCCGGATCCTCCTCCCGCTGACTTCCGCCAATAATCTCGCCGTACCCCTCGGGCGCGAGCAGGTCGAAATTCTTCACCACGCGGGGATCGGTCGGCGACACCTTCATGTAAAATGCCTTCGCCTCACGGGGATAGTCGGTGACAAATACAGGCTGCTCGAACTGACGGGATACGATGGTCTCGTCACTTCCCCCCAGATCCTCCCCCCATTTAAATGACTGCGCGAGCCTGATATGGTCGGGTCGCACCTTTAACTCCTGATCGAGCTCACCCACGGCTTCCCGAAGCTCCCGGACACACTCCTCCTGCTTCTCCTGCTGCCAGCCCTTCTTGGCGGTCTTCAGAGTGACCTCCGCCGCCTCCAACTCCGTGATAACTGCCTGAAGGCGGGCTTTGTCCTGCTCCAGCTCCTGTTCCAGTTTCCGGCGGATCGACTCGCCCCGCAACAATTCGCCCGCTTCCGTGTAGGTCATGCGGGGAAAGGGCTTCATGATTTTCTCCAACGCGGCCACATCGCGGCCCAGAAAATCCAGATCGGCCCGGTTTTTGGAAAGCACCTCCGCGACAATGGCACAGATCATGTCCTCCGCCAGCCTCATCACCTCATCCACATCGGCAAAAGCCACTTCGGGCTCCACCATCCAGAACTCGGTGAGATGACGGCGCGTCTTGGATTTCTCGGCGCGGAAGGTCGGGCCGAAGCAATACACCTTGCCCATCGCCATGCAGGCGCTTTCCAGATACAGCTGACCGGTCTGGGTCAGAAATAGTTTCTCGCCAAAATAGTCCACCGGAAAAAGCGACTGACGGTCTTCCCCCGCGCCGGGCACAAGGATCGGCATATCCATCAGGGTAAAGCCATTCTCGTCGAAGAAATTCCGGATCGCTCGAGTGACGGTGTGGCGAACCCGCAACAGGGCCACCGGTCGCTGGGAGCGCAACCACAGGTGCCGGTGATCCATCAGGAAATCGACGCCATGCGCCTTGCGGCTGATAGGGTAGTCCTGGGCCACCTGAAGAACGGCCAGCTCGGAAACCGCTACTTCCGCTCCGCCAGGCGCCCGCTCGTCGAGCCGGACGCTGCCCGTCACAATCAACGACGATTCCTGGGTTAATTCCGAGGCCTTGGAAAAGGCATCTGCGGAGGCTGCCTCGACGACGCATTGGCAAAGCCCCGTGCCATCCCGAACCAGCAGGAAGATCACTTTCCCGTTGCTTCGCTTACCCTGCAACCAGCCCTGCAACCGGACCACTTTCCCCGCCACCGTCTTCAACTCACGAATCGCGACCCCTGGACTTTCCTCACCCACACCCGCCTCCTTGTTCGTTGAACACGGTTAAGGCAACCTGCAAGGCACCGATGCAGGCCTACCGCCGCCCGCGATGTCCCCCGCCGCCTTTGGCGGGATGTCGACCCTGTCCCCCACTGCGTCCACCGCCCTGCCCGCCTCGACCACCCTTGTTATGGTGACGCGGCGGAGGACGCGCTGCCGCCCCGGTCGCATTTTTCGCCATATCGGAGTGCAGATCATGTCTGGCATCCACTGGAACGGCCTTGCGGATGATCCGCTCAATATCCCGGAGAAAGTCGCGCTCCTCGGCGCAACAGAATGATACCGCATCCCCGGAAGCCCCCGCCCGGGCGGTCCGCCCGATCCGATGCACATAGGTTTCCGGCTCATGCGGCAGATCGTAATTGATCACATGCGTGATATCGTCCACATCCAGACCCCGGGCCGCAATATCGGTGGCCACCAGCACCCGGATGGTGCCGCTCTTGAATCCCGCCAACGCCTGAGTCCGCGCGCCCTGACTCTTGTTGCCATGAATGGCCACGGCGGGAATTCCAGCTAGTGCCAGTTTGCGCGCCGCCTTGTCGGCCGCATGCTTCATCTGTACAAACACAATCACCCGGTTGATGGCGGGATCCTTCAACAACTTGGCAAGTAGCGCATCCTTATTCTCCCGATCCACAAACATGACTTTCTGAGTAATCTTTTCCACTGTGGGTTGTTCTGGCTTGATGGTGACATGCACGGGATCACGCACCATGGCACGGGCAAGCTCAACCACCTCGGGTGCCATGGTGGCGGAAAAGAACAACGACTGCCGTTTCTTCGGCAGTGCCGCCAGAATCGCACGGATATCGCGAATGAAGCCCATATCCAGCATCCGGTCGGCTTCATCCAGAATAAACACTTCCAACTGGTCAAAATGGATGTGCCCCTGCCGCATCAGGTCGAGCAATCGACCGGGCGTGGCCACAACAATATCCACACCGCGACTGATGGCCGCCACCTGCGGGCTCTGGCCGACGCCCCCGAAAATGACGGTATAGGTGGCCTGCACATGGCGGCCATAGGTGCGGATGCTATCACCAATCTGGGCAGCCAACTCACGGGTCGGTGCCAGAATCAGCGCCCGGGGCCGACCCCGGGTGGGGCGGAGCTGATGAGCCGCCAGATGCTGAAGAAGCGGCAGCGTAAACGCCGCCGTCTTGCCCGTCCCCGTCTGGGCGACGCCAAACAGATCGCGCCCGGCCAGCACATGCGGCATCGCCGCCTCCTGGATCGGGGTCGGCGTCGTGTAGCCCTCCTCCTCAACCGCCCGCTGAAGCGGTGCAATCAAGGTAGAAAAAACAGGCTGAACGGGAATAGCAGGAACGGAATGATGTTTTTGGGTATGCATAAATGTTTGTTAATCTTACACTTTGGCATAGCTCAAAGTCAAGCCAACGGGTTGACAGACAAGCCCGAAGGCCTTATTTTTCAGGGTGATAAGGAGAACCAGCCATGCCGATCTATGAGTTTTATTGCCGCAAGTGCAATACGATCTATAACTTCCTGTCGAAGAAGATTCAGCCCGACAAGCGCCCGAATTGTCCGCATTGCAAAAAAGTGAAGCTCGATAAACAGGTGTCGTTGTTCGCCCACACAGGCAATGCCCGGGAAGACCAGGCCGGAGGGGAACCCCACCTCGACATCGACGAGTCGAAAATGGAACGAGCCATGGATGCTCTCGCCCGGGAAGCCGACAGTCTCACCGAGGAGGATCCCCGCCAGGCGGCCACCCTCATGCGAAAGTTTTCAAGCATGACGGGCATGGAACTGGGCGCCGGGATGCAGGAAGCCCTGAACCGTCTCGAAGCGGGGGAAAGTCCCGACGCCATTGAGGCGGAACTGGGCGACCGGCTTGAAAAAGAGGACCCGTTCACCCTCCCCGGGAAAGATAAAAAAAACCGCGCCAAAGGCTCTGCCCGCCCCGCCCCGCGCCGCGACAAAACATTGCATGAGATGTAAAGAGACACACCCCTTATGACTGATTCTCCATCAAAAAGCCTAAGAACCGAGAACCTGAATGTTCTCGAACTCACCCCGCTCGTCACTCCGCACGCCCTCAAGACCGAACTGAAGGCCTCCCCGGAAATCCTCAAGCATGTCCTCGACACCCGTGCCGCCATTCGCGCCATCCTCTCGGGAGACGATCCCCGCCTTCTGGTGGTCATGGGCCCCTGCTCCATCCACGATCCCAAGGCGGCCCTCGAATACGCCGAACGGCTCGCGCGGCTCCGCCAGGACGTGCAGGACCGGTTCCTGATCCTGATGCGGGTTTATTTCGAGAAACCCCGGACCACCACCGGCTGGAAGGGTCTGATCTACGACCCGCATATGGACGGCTCGGCGGATATCGCGCACGGTCTTCGCGCGGCCCGGCGCCTGTTGCTCGACATCAATGCCATGGGAATCCCGACGGCCACCGAGATGCTCGATCCGATCGTGCCCCAATACACCGCTGATCTCGTTTCCTGGGTGGCCATCGGCGCGCGAACCACGGAATCCCAGACTCATCGTCAGATGGCCAGCGGCCTGTCGATGCCGATCGGGTTCAAAAACGGAACCGATGGAAATATCCAGGTCGCGGTGGACGCCATGGAATCCGCCCGGCACCCGCACAGTTTTCTCGGCATTGACGAGGGCGGCCAGATCGCCATCGTCCGCACCTGCGGAACCGAATGGGGACACCTGATTCTGCGCGGGGGCAAGTCGGGCTCGAACTATGACGCCGCCAGCATCCAGGATGCCTGCCAGCGCATGAGTGCCCGATCCCTGCGTCCGGTCATCATGGTGGATTGCAGCCACGGCAACACCGATAAAAAGTTTGCGGCCCAGGAACAAGTCTGGAACGACGCGCTCGCCCAACGCGCCGCCGGTAACCGCGCCCTCATCGGCATGCTGGTCGAAAGCAATCTGTTCGAAGGCAGCCAGCCCCTCTCCACGAACCTCGCCGAACTGCGCTACGGCGTTTCCGTCACCGACGCCTGCATCGGCTGGGAGACAACGGAGAGAATGTTGAGAGACGTGAAGCGTGAGATGTGAGAGAATTACTCCTCACACTTCACGTCTCACCTCTCACGTTTCACGCTTCACTTTATAACTCCACAACCGCACGGGAACCATGAGGGCATTCTGGATGTTGGAATGCATGTCGGCCGCCATGTAGGAGATGGCCTGCCGCGTCGCCCCGAAAATCCATGCCACCAGGATGCGCCGCAACACGTCCCGCCGCCCGAATTCATCGGGCGGGTTATTTTCTGCGCTTGTTTCGGTACTCGGGACTGTTTCGTAATTCTTTGGCGACATCGGCCTCGCTCCAGCGGTTCTGCCTTATTTTCTGCACATACAGGGAACTGCCCGACGAATCCGGCTCACGCCCGAGCACACTCTGATAGGCCCGTCGCACCATTACCTGGGCCTGTTCATTGGAGATCCCGCCTGTCTCGCGCCGTTCGGAACTGCTCTTAAGCGCCGAGCGCACATCACGCTCCGACCAGTTTTCATTGAGAAGCTTCGCCCGATAGGTCGCCAATCCGGCTGAATCAGGATCCCGCCCGAGGACATCCTGATAGGCCCGGCGGATAATCACATCGGCCGCCGCCGGGGTTCGCCCGGCACGCTCCGCGCTTTTACGCAAGTCACTGCGCACATCCTGCTCGCTCCACCGGTCATCAATGATCCGGCTCCTATAGGTGCGCAGACCCTCCTTGTCCGGATCCCGGTTAAGAACATCCTCATACGCCCGCCTCACAATCACATCCGGATCACTGTTTCCGAACTCGCGCCTCGAATTCGACCGACTGTCAGACCTGCGGGAATGTGACTCATTACGATAATCATCGCGGCGAGTGTTGTCCGACCTTCGAACGTCTTCATAACCCCGTTCATAAAACTGTCCCCGGGCCATCCCGCCACTCCACGAAAACACCAGTGTTCCCGCCATCGCGATCAGAATGATTTTGTTCTTCATGATTACTCCTTTGCGTGAATTCAAATTCACAAACCGAAAAAGGATTTCTTGGCCGCTTTTTCGAGAAAAATCTCTATTTTCCGGGTTTCACCGGCCTTGACGCGGTAATACTGGATACAAGGCTTATAGCCTGAAGCCTCCACCTGAACCTTATGGTTTTCACCGGGCGTCACTTCAAGGTTTCCGGCTTTGACAATGTTTCCATCCACCATCAGGGTCGCCATCCGGGGAACCACGGTGATCATCAGCATTCCCTTGCCCGCCAGGACCACCGTCTTGACCCCGGGCACCGCCGGAGTCACACTTGGAGCGACTACCGGAGCCGTCACAACGGGAGCCGCCACGACTAGTTTATCGAGCGCCTTCAGAATCAGCTCCTGCCCCCCCGCCCCGACAAGCATGACTGACTCATTCCGCGGCTTCGACTCCGTATTGCCTTCAATGAGAATCGAGGCGGCTACGTTGGCCGAATGAACGGCAAACTCCACATCACGGGTCGCACCCTTGTCGAGCGTCACCTTGTCCTTAAGTTCCTGCCCCGACACCTTCAGCGACTGACCCGACTGGTTAACGAGTCTGAGAAGGAACCCGGTCTTCCGGGTCGAGAGGGAGTCCCGCAGTGCCCTGATCCGGCCACTGAAGACCGCCTCTGCAGCCGAGGCGTTCAGAACCTGATCCACCGCCTTGATCCGTGCCGCCCGCTGGTCCAGGGGATCTTTTTGAACGAGCGTCTTTTCCACCAATTTCGCGAACTCAGCCGTCACCCCCTCGCGCTGCGCCTGAAACTCAGGACTGGCCAGGGCGGACGCGGAAAACCCTGCAAGCACCGCCACGCCGTCCGTACAGTCCCGAAGGTCACCCTTCTGGATGCGGGTCTGAAGGTCGGTCAGCGTCTTGCTGGCATTCTGAATATCCCGATTCCGGAGTGACTCTGCCTGATCCCGCTTCGTCACCAGTGCCACACGTTTTGCTTCAACCTCAGCTTTCAGCGCGGAACGGCTCTGCCGGGCGGCCTCCACGCTATTTTTCGCATCGAGATAGGTAGCCTGTACGATCCACGTCAGGGCGGGCCGCTTGGCGGCAAACGACAGCAGGGCGTCACGTTCGGCATCCCCATCCGCACCTTCGCGATATTTACCCAGGGCGGCGTCACGCAGTTGGGCGACATAAGGAACCGTCCGCTCAGAGAGTGTGGCCGCCAGGGTGCTCAACCGCTTTTGCTTCTCGGCATCATCGAAGCCAGTCCAGACGCGATCCCGCAATTCCTTGAGTTTTGAGGCCGCCGCTTCGGCCTTCGCCAGGGACTCCTCATCCTGAACGGCGGCGGGGAACGATTGGATCAAGGCAGCCAGGTCACGCTCGATCTCAACGCGCGGAAGGGCGTCATTCATGGTGTCACGAAGCTCCGCGAACCGTTGCACATCCAGCCCCATGATATCTGTAAATTTTTCAGAATCTTTCCACTCCTTCATCAGGGCGGTGGCCTTCTCGGGTTTATCCGCAGCCAGCGCGGCCTCGAAGGCGCGCTTGAATTCCGCAGGGAGGACGGCACCGGCCTTCCTCATCAGGCGTCGCTGTTCATCCACACGATCACTCAGCTCGGGATAGCTTTCACCGGTCTTGACGGCCTTTTCATAAGCCTGACTGAGGGAACGGACATAGGTTGCCGTGGGCACCGGATTTCTCAATACCCCGGTCGCCTGCTCGACCTCCTGGATGGCTGCCGCAATTTTTGCGGCACTGGCCTCGGCGTTCCGCCGGGAGAGGGAGGAAACCATCCATACGCCCGCCCCAAGCGCCAGAATGACCGCAGCGGCGATCCCGCCGATCATCACGATCCGCTTCACCCGCTGTCGTCGTTCCGCCTCAGCCCGACCGGCAGCCAGTAAATCCATGGGGGCGGGCATGGTGCCGCCGATCCCGTCCAGCGGCCGGGTTCCCATCGTGGCGCCCGGCTCGGGAGGATGTTGATCGCTGTCATCGGAAAACGAATGCAGGGTCGCATTCGTCATCTCCGCACCCGTGTCTTCGTCATGAGAATCCCCGAAGCCGGTTCCGGCCAGGATGTTCTCAAGCTCCTTCTTCATCTCCCCCGCGCTCCGGTAGCGATCCACGGGACGCGGCGCAAGGGCTTTCATGAGGGCCCCCTTGAGCCGGGGATACTGACGGAAGGCCTCGCCTTCGAACGATAACTCGAGCGGCTTGCGCAACCGCTGCTGAAACGCGAGCCAGGCGGAATTCATATCCGTCGGCAACCGGTCATACACCGGTCGACCGGCCAGACTCTCGTACAGACAAAGGCCGAGCGCATAGATATCCGACTGGGGCGACCCGCGATCCCCCGCCGTGTCGGCAAACTCAGGCGGCATGTAATCCAACGTCCCGGGAACACCGCCGACTGTAACGGTTCCGGACACATCGCGGGCCACGCCAAGATCAAAAATCTTCCCCTTCTCCGGTTGTCCGGCCGGAGCGTAGAGGTTGCCGGGCTTGATGTCGCGGTGGATGATCGGACGGGAATTCTCGTGAAGGAACTGCAACGCAGAAAGATAGCCAATAAACAGCGGAATGGCTTCCGCCGCCTCAAATCGCCCTTCGTTCTTGAGACGTGTCCGAAGCGCCCAGCCGGGCATTCCCTCCAGGAATTCCAGGATGAGGAAATACTGCTTCTCCCCGGCCGTCCCCTCCACCACCATGAAATCCACATACTTGCACAGATTGGGATGCGGATATTGCTGCAGAATCTTGGCTTCCTTGATGAAACGGTCCGACTGCTTTTCTGCAAACAGATGTTTTACTGCCACCAAACTACCGTCCGAAAGTTTCCTCGCCTTGAACACCTCGCCAAATCCGCCGCGGCCCAACACGGCCAGCAATTCGTACTCGTCGCGGTTCTTGTGGCGAACGCGGCGGGAGCGGATCTTGCGGAAATCCTCGAGCATGGCGGCAAAGGTCTGGTACCGGTGCTCGCGCTTCGACGCAAGGCACTTCGCCACGAAAGGCTTGGCGTTGCTCAATACCCGGAAAACGCCGGGCCGGAAGGAGGGCGATGGTGAGGCCCCATCGCGCCAGCGATTCAGGTAGCCGATATGCGCAGACTCGCCGAGCGGCTCAAACGGAAGCCCGCCCGTCAGGGATTGATAGAAACAAACGCCCAGACTGAATATATCCGACACCTCATCGCCGCGAAACCCCTCGATGGTGATGAAGTCGGGCGCCATGTAGTCGAAGGTGCCCTTCCAGCCGGCCGTGCTCATCTGGCCGCTGTCGTCTTTGCGGGCAATATCAAAATCAATGACCTTGGCCAGTCCGTCCTTGGTGATGAAAATATTGGAGGGCTTGATATCGCGATGCGTAATGCCCCGTTCACGGGCGTGAATCAGCCCGGCCAGGCATTGCTCAAACACTTCCTCAACCTGGGGCCAGGCGAGTCCGGTGTTCGCCTTTTTCAGGCGATCAGTGAGCGTCTCCCCCTCGAGGAATTCCATGACCAGGCACTGGGCTTCATCCCATTCCCCGGCATGCCAGGCGAAACTGTCGCGGTAGCGGACAATGTTCGTGTGCGAGAGACGCCGCAGAATGTCCGCCTGGGCCTGGAACTTGGTGCGGAGTTTGTCATCATCGCCGGTAATGCGAATGAGTTTGACGGCCACAATCTCGTTGTGGGCCACTTTGGAAACATCTTCGCCGAGATACCGGGCTTTGTAAACGCGGCCTTGGGCGCCGTCACCGATCAGTTCCAGCAACTCGTAATCGCCAATGCGGTCTTTGCCGTTCTCCGTCATTCCTGCTGTGCCCCGTCATGAATCTCTGAGCCCGGCCCGCGAGGCGCCGGAACAACTCCCGGTCGCCAAGCCTGCCATTCCTGATACCCCCAGAGGGCCGCCCCGGCCATCACGGCGAGTGCCAATCCGATCCAGAGCCACTTGAGTCGGGATGAGGACCGGCCTGCCGCCGGGGCGCGCGAAACCGGCGTGGCGACCCGGGTTCCCTCCGAGGCCGGCGTGTCGGGCGTGACCCCCACCTGCCGGTGCTCTGAATCCGTGGGCGTCACCATATCCGCCATGGTACTGGCCGTCCTATTTCCCATCCCGGTATCCGCCGTTTCCCCGGTGGCATCATGCTCCTCTCCAAAATGGGAGGGCTCGGGGGGTGGCACCGCGGCCACCACCAGTTTCTCCAACGCCAGGGTTTCCGGCGGAATCTCCATCGTCGGACCCTTGGGAAGTTCCTTGGCAACGCGGATCACCACCACCGACACATTGTCCTCGCCACCCTCTTCAAGGGCCTCCTCTACAAGTACCCGGGCCAGCTCCGAAAGATCACCCTCGCCGTGTTTCCGGAGCAGTTTCTGGATGCGCCGGTCGCTGACCATTTTGCTCAGGCCATCGGAACAGAGCAGGAAAATATCGTTGGGGACGACATCGAAAGGGGTGGCCTCCAGCTGGACATGGCGGTCAAGCCCCACGGCCCGCGTAATCACACCCCGGAACATGGGGGGCAGTGAACTGTCATCGGCAAGCCCGGCCGCCGCCGCCACGGAATGATCCACGGTGAGTTGCGTCAGTTTCTCATCCCGCAACCGGTAAGCCCGGCTGTCGCCCGCATGCAGGGCAACGCCCTGGGACGGGGTAACCCGGTCGAAGACCAGCGCCACGGCGGTGCTTCCTGAGCCATTAAGGCCAAGTCCCTCGGCACGTTCCTTGATCCAGTTGCTGGCCGAGTTCAGGGCACGCTCCACCAATCGCGCTGAGGCGTCGGCGGTCAGGGCAAAGGGAGCGTCCGGCGATTCAGTAAATTCCTTGCTCAAGGCGTCCACGGAGGCCTTGCTGGCCACTTCGCCGCCCTGCACCCCGCCCATTCCGTCGGCTACACAGAACACGCCTGCCTCCGGAAGACGAATCAGGGAATCTTCATTGTTTTTCCGGCGCCGTCCGACATCCGTCAATTCGGCTGAGGTAAGATAATCAAATGCAGGTTTCACAATCGGCCTCGTTCAGGGTTTAAAGTCCAGGCTTGATCTCCACTATTTCCGTCTTCTCGCTCTCGAGTTCATCCTGGTCCACCGCCGAAATGGCAATATTCATCGGCTTGGACAACTCGGTGAATTCAAAAAGGTAATTCGTCTGCTCCGTGGTGGAGATCAGATCCCATCCGATAAATTTCTTCCGCCACACCTTGTACCGCCGGATATCCGGTTGGGCAGGCGCCTGCCAGATCACCCGGACATTCGTGCCGACGGACTCCGTCGTCACCGAAACCGGCATCCCGGGGATCGGCTTGGATCGGCCGGACTCCGGAACGCACCAGTCGCTCTCCAGCCCATCCTTGTCGATCGCCTTGACCCGGTAATAGCGGGTCACGCCAGACTCCAGCGCTGTTTCCCTGGCCATGGGTTCGCCTTCTTTCAAGGGGCTCACGGACACCAGCTTTCGGAAAGACCCCGCCTCAGGCTCGTCGGCGCATTCGACAACATAATCGCTGATATCTTTCTCGGGGTTCGGCTTCCAGGTCATCCGGATGGCCAGGGGCATATTGGTAGTCGCCACAAGACTGACGGGTGTCGCCGGCCGGTATTTGGTGCGGGCGCTCGACGCCTGTGAGGCGGAGGAACGAACCCCGGCCGTATTGAAGGCGATGACCTTGTATTGGTAAACCGCGCCATCCTTGAGTGACCCGAGGCCTGGCTTGGGCTTGATCTCACCGCGATCCAGATAGGCGGACGTTTCCCGCCCCACAACACGACCCACCTGAACCCACTCTTCGGAGTTTTCATCAGCACGCCAGATTTCGTACCCCATGACCGCCTTGTCGGCGTTCACCGGCCAGGTGATGGGCATTTCGCGCGGCCGGTTTCCCGTTAAGGTGATTGTGCCAACCTCGGTGGGAACGCCACGGGTCGTCGCCTTGACCGTCTCGGAATCCGCGCTCTCGGCTGTAACCGCATTGATCGCGCGGATTTTATAATAGTAGTCGGCCTCATCCTCCAGGTTTCCGGGATTGGCGACGCCATCCAGGAAAGTAACGGAGAGCCGTCCGGGAACCGTCCCGATTTTCTCAAAGGAGCCCGTCACCAACCGGGACCGGAAAATCTCATAACGAACTACATCCGATTCCGGGCTGGAAGCCCAGGATAATGGAACACACCGGACTTCGTCCGTCACCACCGTCAGCTTTTGAACCCGGGCGGGGGGCGGCAGGGTCGTGACTTCAACGGGGACGGACGGAACGCTTTCGGCATTCACGCGGTTGATTGTGATCACCCGGTAGCGGTAGGGAGTACTGTCCCTCAAGAAAGACGCCGCTGTGCCACCATCGACGAAGAGCGGCACAGGGACCGAGCCCACCCGCTCAAAATTATCGGAGCCTGCCGGAGCCCGCTCAATGCGATAGAGGCTGACGGCCGGAGACGGCGAGGATGCCCAGGTGATTTTCACAGCGCGCGAACTGGGCGCGGTAACCACAACGCCACTTGGCGCAACAGGAGGCGGAGCGGTGACGGTTTTAACGATCTTGGAGGCAATGCTTTCCGGTCCGTCCTTCTCAAGAATGGCGACAATCTGATAGTAATAGGAAGTCTTGTCCTTCAGGGGAAGGCTCTCCGAGCCGCGATCCCGGTATTGAATTTTTCGGGGCGCCACCTCGTCAATAGGAGAAAAGGGACCCGTCGGGGATTCCGAGCGTTCGATCCGGTAGCGATAAACCTCGTCAGCCGGGGCGGTCCAGGTAATCGTGGCCTCGCGCAGGCCTCCCTCCGAAACCGCAACGCCTTCCGGTTGTCCATAAAGCGTTCGACGCTTGGGCGCACCAACCGCCTCGGCCACCGGCCCGCCCGTCGTGGCGACGGGTGCAACAACACCCGGAGCCACCGCCACCGGAACGGAGGCTACAGGCGCAGGGGCCTGAACCACAACAGGGGCCTGAACCGGGGCGTTGACCACCGTATTCCGGCGGGGATCACTCGTCTCATAGACCACCGCATTGCCAACCTGATTCGCGACCACTTCGCGGGGAAGATAATCAGGAATCCGTTCCCGGGTCCGACACCCGGCCGACACCAAAATCAATCCCACCCCCACAACAGACATAACTGAACGCATAGCCTATTCTCCTTCAACTCACTCAAATTTCAACCCCTATCAATACCACCCCTCTTTTCCCTCAAACAAGCCTGATCTTCGGGGCCGTTTATGATTCGTTCAAGATTTCTGTCATTGTCAGTCCATACTCCTTTGACACGTGTGTCTCACATCGTCTCATTATCTCTGAAAGAAACGATCCTCATCGAGGACTCCCGAGTTTGAGACAGTGGGTGCATTTTCCGCATCCGCCTCATGGTGAATATGTTACGCTATATATGACTTTATTACTCCACAATGGCACCTTATATGCTCATTGCTATTTGAGAAGGTTAATTGATGAAAACGAAAGGAATGATTATGAAAAAGATAGTTCAAGCGGTGTTTACTGGAGTGGTGATTGTCGGAGCATCTCTGGTTTTGGCTGGATGTTGTTCCGCCGGGAATTGTCCTATGAAACAGGGCTGCTGCAAGCAGAAATGTACCGTAGAGAAAAAGGCGGCTTGCGGGACTTGCGATGTGTGCAAGTGCGCTCCGTGCAACTGCGCCACAAAGCCGGTTGAGAAATAGTGATGATCAGATAACAGGGGGGCATGAACGAAAGGAGGGCCGAAATCAGTTTTTACTCTTTTAACCCAGGAAGGCCGCCAGGGTAACGACAACTCTGACGGCCTTCTCTTTTTGCGGGCTTGATTTGGGGCTTTCCTTGGAGGGGTGTTTTCCGGTATTCAGCTTTCCTGGTTTTTTAACGAAGGAGACAACTCATGCCCAGAACACCGAAATTGAATAAACGCCCCGAATGGAAGGCGCTGAAGAAACATGCTGAACTCATTAAGGGCACCCACCTGCGGGATCTCTTCCGCGATGACCCTGCACGGGGCAAGCGCCTCACTCTGGAATCCTGCGGAATCTATCTCGATTACTCCAAGAACCGGATTACCGACGAAACTTTGAAGCTTCTGTTCGATCTCGCCCGTGCCTGCCGCGTCCAGGACGCCGCCGGGGACATGGCTTCAGGCAAAGCAATCAATGAGACCGAAAAACGCGCCGTACTCCACATCGCCCTCCGCAACCGGTCCAACTCCCCCATTCTCGTTAATCGCAAGGATGTGATGCCGGAGATCAATGCCGTACTCGAGAAAATGGCCGGCTTCGCACGGAAAGTCCGCGCCGGGGAATGGCTGGGATATACAGGGAAACCCATCCGAAATATTGTCAACATCGGCATCGGCGGCTCAGACCTCGGCCCCGTCATGGCCTATGAGGCATTAAAACCCTACTCGGACCGACAACTCACCCTGCGGTTCGTATCGAATGTCGATGCCACCCATTTTGCGGAATGCACCCGCGATCTCGACCCGGCCGAAACCTTGTTCATCGTCGCCTCCAAGACCTTCACCACCCAGGAGACCATGACCAACGCCGAGAGTGCGCGGGCCTGGTGCCTCGCCGCGCTCAAGGACCGGGCCGCCGTAGCGCGTCATTTCGTCGCCGTCTCCACTGCCGCCGATGAGGTTGCCAAATTCGGGATCGATCCCGCCAATATGTTCGGGTTCTGGGACTGGGTGGGCGGCCGCTACTCCTTGTGCTCCGCCATCGGCCTGCCCGTCATGATCGCCATCGGGCCGGAGCATTTCTCCGCCATGTTGGACGGCTTTCACGCCATGGATCGGCATTTCGCTGAAGCGCCGCTGGAACAGAACATGCCGGTGCTCCTCGCGCTCCTCGGCCTCTGGTACAACAACTTTTTCAACGCCCAGACCCAGGCAATTCTGCCCTACGACCAGTACCTGGCCCGTTTCGCGGCCTATTTCCAGCAGGCGGACATGGAGAGCAACGGCAAGGGAACCGACAAGCAGGGCAAGCCGGTCCAGTGGGAAACCGGCCCCGTGATCTGGGGCGAGCCCGGCACCAACGGACAGCACGCCTTCTACCAGCTCATCCACCAGGGCACTAAGCTCATCCCCTGCGACTTCATCGGCTTCATCAAAAGCCAGAACCCAATCGGCGACCACCACGACAAATTCATGGCCAACTACTTCGCCCAGACCGAGGCGCTAGCCTTCGGCAAATCCGAAGCCGAGGTCATGGCCGAGGGAACCCCAGCGAAACTGGTTCCCTTCAAAGTGTTCACCGGCAACCGCCCGACCAACAGCATTCTGGCCGAACGGCTGACGCCCAAGATGCTGGGTGCCCTGATCGCCCTCTATGAGCACAAAATCTTCGTCCAAGGCGTGATCTGGAATGTCTATTCCTTTGACCAATGGGGCGTCCAGCTCGGCAAGCTCCTTGCCAATAAGATCCTGCCGGAACTTAAGGATAAGAACGTCCCCTTGAAACACGACTCGTCAACCACAGAACTAATCACTCGATACAGACAAAAAAAAACCACATGAATTAAGCCGTTTTTGCCTTTTTCTTGATTCTTTTAACCTTACATTTGGGTCTGAAAGGCGAATACGGTGGCGGCGGGATGGAAGGATCTATCCTCCATCTTGAAATATCGACAGCGGCCTGGTCGAGGTACACCGTCCCATGCCTCAACTTTGCCGTTCCACGAGACGTCGCGTTATACGTTTCAGTTCGTTGGCTACCGGTTTTCCTATTGACCTTGCTTCCCACATATTTCCAGTCGGCATTCCGTTTATCATGCCCGACCAAGTCAGCGAACATGACGTGAATGAACCGGACATCACCATTATCCTTGTCGACATCAAAACAGGCAATAACATGCCAGCCGGAATGTCCATTATGGCTCTCGCCTCCTTTACCCTGCTGGATCGTACTTTTCACCTCCAGCCCGTCCACAACGTCGCCATTGGCCGCTTTACAAACAAGATCAGGATATTTCTGGCCGTGGTGATGCTTGTACGGAGTAAGCCGCGAAAATGAATCGGTTAAAATATTGGACACAATCCCGCTGAAATTATTTCCCTGTATATAGGCCGGAAGCGGTCGAGCCACAGATTTAAGCAAAGCCGAATTGACAAGCCGTATGATCTTGTGAGTCTCGTTCAGCGCCGCTTGAACATGAACCTGCGTCAGATTCGGCGGGAGCACAACATCAGACACAAAACTTTCGACCTTAACCATTGGAACAGGCCGATGATCGGCATAGGAACGCTCAACCAAAGCATCCAGCCGAAGCCCGAACGCCTGTGCAATCGCCTCCAGAATTCCGATGGTAAAGTTCTCCTTGCCGTTCTCCAAGGATGACAAATACTGGTAAGTTATTCCGGCCTTCTCCGCGAGCTTTTCCTGCGTATACCGGCTGGATTCCCGCAACTGCCGAATAGCTTGTCCGATTATGGCATTGGCATTGTTGTTCATGAGTGTATAGTAACACTTGATTTTTAGCAAGTCTTTCAACTATAGTTGAAATTATGAAGCATCCGAAATTGATATTGGGCGACTGCGTGGACGAAATCGCCCGCATGGAGGAGAACTCCTTGCATGCCGTCTGCACAGACCCACCCTATGGGCTGGTCGAGTTTTCCCCCGCCGAGGTCGCGAAATTGCGAGCCGGTAAAGGTGGCGTCTGGCGCCTCCCCCCTACTTTTGATGGATGCACACGGCGTCCATTGCCGCGTTTTTCAATTCTAACAGCAGAACAAAAAAAGGGCATCGAAACCTATTTTGCGAAGTGGGCTACAATACTCTTGCCAAAACTGCGCCCGGGTGCCCATGTGTTGATCGCCGGCAATACCACACTCCAAATGTATATCCAAAACGCCATGACTTGGAGCGGCCTTGAAAACCGCGGGACAATTCTGCGATTATATCACGGTTTCCGAGGTGGCGACAGGCCCAAAAACGCCGAACAAGAATTTCCCGAGGTATGCGTCACGCCTCGCGGCAACTACGAACCTTGGATGCTTTTCAGAAAACCAATCTCAGAACCAACGGTAGCCGACAACTTGCGGCGATGGGAAACGGGCGGACTTCGAATGCTGGCTGGCGGAAAACCTTTACCCGACGTTGTGCCAAGCTTCAAAACTCCGGCAAGGGAAAAAGAATTCGCCGACCACCCCTCACTCAAACCCCAACATTTCCTCAGAATCATTGTCCGTTCGCTTCTGCCACTTGGCCGTGGTGTTATCCTTGACCCTTTTATGGGAAGCGGATCGACAATCGCCGCCGCCAATGCTGTCGGATATGAAAGCATGGGCATTGAGATCGACCCTACATTCTATTCGGGAGCCCAACAAGCGATTGAACCGTTATCAACTCTGTATCCCGGCATGACTGGCGAAAACTTAGAGTATGCGGAACCCTATGGGTTGGCCGAAGAACTTCAGGAACAACTACTACTGATGGAAAAAAAGGCTTCATACTCCGTGCAACGCAGCAAGCGTCACGCTTAACCATGAAACACATCCTCCTCATCGGCAATGACGGGCAAGTCGGACACGAACTGGAGCGCTCACTAGCTCCGCTGGGGCGGGTGACAGCGGTCTGTTATCCGGCCCTTGATTTCGCGCAGCCTGACTCCATCGTTAAGGCGGTTCGGACAGCGAAGCCTGATTTGATTGTCAATGCGGCGGCCTACACGGCGGTGGACAAGGCGGAGACCGACACGGCGGCCTGCTGGAAGCTCAACGCCGCCGCGCCAGCGATTCTCGCCGAGGAGGCTAAACGACTGGGCGCGGGACTGGTTCACTATTCCACCGATTTCGTTTTCGACGGACAGAAAAAAGCGCCTTACACGGAAGAGGACACCCCGCATCCCCTGGGTGTTTACGGCCAAACCAAGCTCGATGGCGATCTGGCAATCCGGGAATCCGGCGTGCCCCATCTGATTTTCCGACTCGCCTGGGTGTACGGACGGCGCGGAAAGAATTTTCTGCTGACGATGCAGCGATTGGCCGGAGAAGGAAAACCGATCCGAGTGGTTGCCGACCAGATCGGCTGTCCCACCTGGTGCCGGACCATTGCAGACGTTACCGCCACCGCCCTGGCGAAAACACAGACTCCGGATGGCGCGTTCACCCTCCGCGATGTCAGCGGCCTGTATCATTGCGTCTGTTCAGGCGAAACCTCCTGGCATGGCTTTGCCCGGACCATTGTCCCGCCGGAGATCCCCGTCACCCCCATCACCACCGCCGACTACCCGACCCCCGCGAAACGCCCCCCCTACTCCGTCCTCTCCTGCGCCAAACTTGAAAACACTTTCGCCATCACCCTTCCCTCCTGGCAAACCGCCCTGCAGGAGTGCCTGGGGGAGAAAAGCTGTTATTAATCCTCATCATGGGTTGTTATGGAATGGCGACGGTTGGTGTACCGCCTTCAGGCGGCTGAGAAAAGGCCGGCTAAAGCCGGTACACCAGC
>CAZOZF010000040.1:0-18625 GCA_964584205.1 uncultured Verrucomicrobiota bacterium | reverse complement strand
GCCTAGTCCGCCGCCGACGTGGGAATTGCGATGGGGACGGGCACCTCTGGGCATTTTCCTACAATATGGGCGGAATTCCCCTTGCTGCGGGGGCCCTTTACCCGGCCTTCGGACTCCTCCTGAGCCCCACGCTGGCCGCAGCCGCCATGAGTTTCAGTTCGGTCTCGGTCATCGCCAATGCCCTGCGCCTGCGACGGGCTAAAATTTGACCTTGAAAGGTACCTCTTTGAACGGCTAGTATCCCCCCCATATGAAAACCTATGTAAACCTCTTGTCGGTTCTGTCCTGTGTCGCGATGAGCACGTCCGTCATGGCTTCCGGAGTGGATTCATCGGCTTACCAAGGTGCCTTGTTTAACGGTGACTCAACACGGTTTGCCGATGCAATCCACAGCGGCGGGCCGCGTAAGGTCAGCCTGGGAATAAGCGTTCAGCAGCAAAACCGGGCCTTGAAATCTGATTTCGGCGGTGCCACGGATACGAAGATCAACCATCTCTTCGCGACTGCGGGATATGACGTCACGAAGTGGTTGACCCTCTACGGGGGTGCGGGCGAAGCGGATGTTGGCTCGGGGAACGGTAAACAAGGCTCCAACGCTGAATGGCTGTTTGGGGGAACCTTACGGGCATTGGACTTTATGGTTCTGGAACCCTGGAACGATATTGACAATTATTGGGTCGGTATCGACGTCAATTCATATTACCGCAATGTCAGTCTTAAGGATAATTGGGGTGATTCGGGCAAGAACCTGTCAGAACTCTTCGCCTCCGTCACCATGAGCTTTTATTCCAGACCCGAGAGACCCGGCATTTGGGATCGGCTTGGATTCTATTTTGGACCGGCCATTTCAACCCTATCCATGAATGACCGGAGCGAAGATCAGATGTTCGGCATGATCGGCGGTCTTCAGCTCAACCCCAATCCAAATATGGGGCTCAAACTGGAAGTTCAGAAATTCGAAGGCGTCGGGCTTGGCGCCAGCTTCAATTTCCACTTCTGATAACGCATCAGTCTGCAACGCAATATTTTACAAGGAGGCCTGACGGCTTATGGCTTGGTTCCACAAATCGAAAGAAATAGCCGCTAAACCGGAATCCCCTAAAAAAGAGGATATCTGGATACAGTGTCCATCATGCAAAGCCCACATTTACAAGGATGAGTGGGAAAAAAACCTGAAAGTCTGCGACCGGTGTCATTTTCATGAGCGTCTGACCTGGAAAGAGCGCGTTGATGTGCTTCTGGATGAGGGAACCTTTGTTGAATTGAATGCCAAGGTCAGCTGGAATGACCCCCTTAAGTTTTCCGACTCGAAGGGACCGTATGCTGAAAAAGCGGTTGAAAACTGCGAAAAAACAGGCATGAAGGAATCGGTTGCCACCGGAGCGGGAAAAATCAACGGCATCAAGGTGGCCATTGCCATCATGGACTTCCGGTTCATGGGTGGTAGCCTGGCCAGTGGAACGGGGGAAAAAATCCTCCAAACCGCCCTGTACGCGATCAAGCATAAGCTCCCCTACATCATTCTCTCCGCTTCCGGAGGGGCTCGCATGCACGAGGGCATTATTTCGTTGATGCAAATGCCTAAAACATGCGCCGCGCTGGCTCAGTTGCGGGAAGCCAATCTCCCCTATATCTCCATCATGACAGACCCGACCACGGGCGGAGTTTCGGCCAGTTTTGCCATGGTGGGTGATATTCATATCGCCGAGCCACGCAGCCTGATCGGATTCGCCGGACGCCGCGTGATCGAGGAAACCATCAAACAGAAGTTGCCCGAGGACTTCCAGACTGCGGAATACCTGGTGGATCACGGGTTCGTGGACATGATTGTCCACCGCAAGGACATGAAGGACATGCTTTCCAAGATCTTAAAGTACGCCGGCTGCCGCTGACCCTGCCGCACGCCAAAACTCAACCCCCAACGGATGGAGCAACGATGAGCTTGGATTTTGAAAAAAACGTGGCGGAAATCGAAAGCCAGATCGAGGAATTCAAGGCCAAGAATCCCGAACCCACCGGCACACTCGTCAAGGAACTTAACCGCCTTGAAATGGACCGGGCCGACAAGCTGAAGGAACTTTACGCCACCCTGACCCCCTGGCAAACCGTTCAGGTGGCGCGCCACCCGGAACGCCCCCTGATCCGGGATTTCATCAGTGGATTATGTTCAGAGTTCATTGAACTTCATGGTGACCGCCTGTTCGGGGACGACCGGGGCATGATCGGTGGATTCGCCACAATTGAAACTCATCGCGTCATGCTGATTGGACACCAGAAAGGCAAGGATCTGGACGAAAAAATTAAATGCAACTTCGGCCAAGCCTGCCCCGAAGGATACCGGAAGGCCCTCCGCCTGATGAAACTCGCCGAGAAGTTTCACATCCCCGTGGTCACCTTTATCGACACGCCTGGAGCCTTTCCCGGGCGTGACGCCGAGGAGCGCGGCCAGGCCGAGGCCATCGCCCGGAATCTTCTCGAAATGGCCGCCCTGAAGACTCCCGTCATCGCCGTCGTTACCGGTGAAGGGGGAAGCGGTGGAGCCATTGGGATCGGCGTCGGTGATGTTGTTCTCATGCTCTCCAACGCCGTGTACTCCGTGATTTCCCCAGAGGGCTGTGCCTCCATTCTCTGGCGCGACGGCTCCAAGGCCTCCGAGGCCGCCAACGCCCTGAAAATTACAGCCAAGTCGCTGCTTCAGCTCAAGATCATTGACGAAATCATCCCCGAGCCGGTCGGCGGTGCACACCGCGACGTCGCCTCCACCATGAAGGCAACCAAAAAGACCCTTCTTAAATATCTCACCAGCCTGGAGAAGGTCTCTCCCAGAAAACTGACGAGTCGGCGGTTTGACAAGTTTGCCGCAATGGGCCGTTTTAAATAACATTTTTCAGAAAGGACAGGTTATGGCTAAGAAAAAGACAATTGGAACACAGGATATCGTTCGCGACAGCATCAACCACATCCCCCTTCGCATTACCGACACCACGCTCCGGGACGCCCATCAATCTCTCTGGGCTACACGGATGCGGACCGCTGACATCATGAAAATCATCGATGTCGTCGACAATGTCGGCTACTACTCCCTGGAAGTCTGGGGCGGCGCCACCTTTGATGTCTGCCTGCGGTTCCTTCGGGAAGACCCCTGGGAGCGCCTGCGCCAGATCAAGTCACGCGCCAAAAAAACCCCGCTGCAGATGCTCCTCCGTGGCCAGAACATCCTCGGGTACAAGAATTATCCGGATGATGTCGTGGAGCGTTTTATCGCGCTGGCGATCGAAAACGGTGTGGATATCTTCCGTATTTTCGATGCCCTGAACGATACCCGGAATCTGGAAGTGGCAATCAAGTGCGTCAAGAAATACGGCGGTCACGCACAAGGCACGATCAGCTACACTGTCAGTCCCGTGCACACCGTGGACAAGTATGTCGCCATCGCCCAGGAACAAATCGCCATGGGGATCGACTCGCTGTGTATCAAGGACATGGCGGGCATCCTGTCGCCCATCGCGGCCGAGCGCCTGGTGTCGGCCCTGGTTCGGGAAACCAAAATTCCGATTCAGGTTCATTCGCATGCCACCAGCGGCATGGCCTCCGCCACCTATGTGGAATCCGTGCGTGCCGGGGCGGGTGCCATTGATTGCGCCATCTCACCCATGGCCGGATTCTCCTCCCAGCCGCCGGTCGAGACGATGCTGGCCATCTTCTCGGAAACCCACTACCACGCCAATCTCGACCAGGAAGCGCTCCGAAAGGTGTGCAAGTTCTTCCTTGAACTGATCCCGACCCGGCAGTTGACGGCTCATGTGGCAGATAACATCATTGATCCGGAAGTACTGCTGCATCACATCCCGGGCGGCATGATCTCGAATCTCCGCGGTCAACTCGCCCAGCAGGGCGCCCTGGATAAAATCGATCAGGTTTTCGAGGAATTACCCAAGGTGCGCGCCGATCTGGGCTACCCCCCCCTCGTCACCCCGACCAGCCAGATCATCGGCATTCAAGCCGTCATGAACGTCATCTCGGGAGAACGCTATTCCCTTGTGTCGCAGGAGGTTAAGGACTACGCCAAGGGCCTTTACGGACGCTCTCCCGCACCTATGGACAAGGCGGTTATCAAGAAAATCCTGGGCTCGGAAAAACCCATCAGCGGCCGCCCTGCGGATCTTCTGCAACCCATGCTACCGGATGCCACGGAGGGTGTGGATCCCAAATTGATCAAGAAAGAGGAGGACATCATCTCCTACTGTCTCTTCCCGGAAGTGGCCATGGAATACTTCAAGTGGCGTGCGCTTCCCACCGAACAACGCCCGCCGATTCCGGCCGATGTCGAACTGAAAAAACAGATGGATGCCAAAAATCCACCGGCACCACCAGCCCAGGCGGCCATTCCCTTTCTGGCTAAGGCTGACTATGACTCCATCAGCCAGTTGGTTGACAAGATCAGCGTCCTGAATTTCTCTCAAATGACCATTCAGCATGCGGGCAGCACCATCAGCATCAATGCGTCCGGCGTTACGGCTGGCCCCCTTGTTGCCGCTCCCGTTGCCGCGGCGACCGTATCGACCCCTGCGGGCACAGCGGCGGCTCCCGCTCCCGCTGCGGCACCCAAGGCGGCGGCCCCGGCGGCCGCGCCGGCCGGTCCAAGCGTCAATGCCCCCTTGAACGGGACATTCTACCGGTCACCGGGCCCCGGCAAACCGGAATTCTGTCAGGAAGGCGACGAAATTGCCGAAGGTGCAACCGTCTGTATTGTTGAAGCCATGAAACTCTTCAACCCGATCAAGGCCCCCTATCGCTGCAAGATCGTGAAAATGCTGATCTCCCACGGCACTCCTGTCAAAAAGGACGATCCGATGATCAGCATCCAGAAGCTGTAATCGCACCGCTTCACCCATGAGTACCGGACCTTTTGAAATTGGCGCCACCGGAGTGGATGTCGAGCGAATCAACGCTGACATACGCGAAACGGTGGCCGCCAAGATGAAGGCCGGAGCTTATGTCGGAGCCCAGCTGGCAAGGGCTGAACGCTTCAACCTGATGAACCTGAAGAAGGACGAGAACTTCTTTGATTTCTACATGGAAAGCCTCCGGGAAGCCGTGTATGTGGACATCAACGACTTTGAGATCCGCGAGCGCAGGGCCGCGTTTGCCCCCCTTCTGGTTCGCTTCAAGAAAACGATCTGGAGCCTGATGAAGTTCTATACCTACCGGCTCTGGTCACAGCAGAACCAGGTCAACGGACTTCTGCTGTCGGCCACCGAGGAAGTGGACCGGAAATACCGCGGCCAGATCAAGTCCCTTGAAGAACGCATCGCCAAACTGGAGTTAAAACTCCCTCCCGGCTGATGGCCTCCCCTCCCCGAATAGCGTTTGTCTCGCCTCGTTTTTCCGAGGGCCCCACTGTGGGCGGTGCGGAAACCCTTCTGCGAAAACTCGCCGAACGCCTCGTGGCCAAGGGCTGGCAGGTGGACTTCCTGACCACCTGTGCCCGGAATCATTTTACCTGGGAAAATGAAATCGAACCGGGCGACATGATGATTGCGGGAATCACCGTCCGACACTTCCCGGTCGATGGAGACCGCGATTTGACGGCTTTTATCACGGCCCAGAACCGCATCAGTCGTTCGGCTGAAATCACCCGCGACGAGGAATTGATCTGGCACCGGAATAATGTCAACAGTCAGGCACTTTACGCCTACTTGAAGACCGAGGGACACCGGTATGACAAAATCATCATGGGGCCTTACCTCTTTGCCCTCGTCTATTTTGCAAGCCAGATCCATCCCGAGCGAACCCTTCTGCTTCCCTGCCTTCATAATGAATGCTTTGCCACCCTGAAAACCATCCGGGAAATGTTCCTGAATGTGTCAGGCTGGCTGTTTAACGCTGAACCGGAACGTGATCTGGCCCTGCACCTGTATGGCCTGGATCCCTCACGGGCGGACGTTGTCGGCATGGGTATTGACGCCTTCACCACGAATCCCGACCGATTCCGAAACCGGCACGGCCTGACCGCGCCTTATATACTCTACTCAGGCCGACGTGAACCGATGAAGGGAACTCCACTCCTGCTGGACTATCTGGATATCTTCAGGGAACGAACCGGCAAGGATATCAAACTCGTCCTGACCGGGAGTGGCCCCTATGATCCCCCCTCCCGGCTGGTTCCCCATATTCTGGATTTAGGCTTCGTTACCGAGCAGGAAAAACATGACGCCATGGCGGGCGCGGCGGCGTTCTGTCATCCCTCAACAAACGAAAGTTTCAGCATCGTGATCCTGGAATCATGGCTTGCCGGCACCCCGGTTCTGGTTCATGCCGCCGGCGATGTCATGCCCTTTCATTGCCGAAAATCCAACGGGGGTCTGTGGTTCAGGAACTACCCGGAATTCGAGGAACAGCTTTCGCTGTTGCTTGAGTATCCGGAACTGCGCAAGGCCATGGGGACATCAGGACAACGCTACGTGCAGGACGAATATTCCTGGGGAACCGTTGAGACACGCCTGATGAAGGCCCTGCTGAAATAGCCGGACCGAACTCAGGCTTTTTTCGAAAATTCCCCGGTGCTCGCCAGAACTTCCTGAATCCTGAGCAAAGACCGCTGAATCGACTCCACTTCCCGCTGAATCACCTCAAAGCGGATGGAGTTCTCCGTTCGGGTTGACTCCAAGGCATCGCGCCGGAGGGTAATTTCCTTCACCTCGGATTCCAGTTCCATGATTTTGGACTGGGACGAGGAAATCACTTCCCGCATGTGGATAATTCGAACCGCCTTGTCCTCATCAGAACTGTCAATATCTGACACTTCCATGTTCTCCGGGATGGGAACGGCGATCTTGTTACTGCAATCAGGACAGGCAATAGTCAGCCCGGCACCCCGGCAGTCGATCGCGAGGCTCTTCTCGCAGAAGGGACAGTTAAAAACGATGTCAGAATCGCGAATATCATCGGGATCGCTCATATCGTGATCTCCTTAACAACTATGGAGACCCTATCACACCCCCGAATCAGAATCCATTGATTTATCAAGCGTAGTTGCCTCCCTTGAGTGTTGCCTCCACTTGTCTTGCCAACTCATCAGATCCGTAGGGTTTATGAAGGAATCCATCCGTTTTTAAATCCGAATACCGGGTCAAAACGTCTTCCTTGATATAGCCGCTACAGAGAATCACCTTGACCGCCGGATCTAATTTCCTGAGTCCCAATAAAGCCTCATACCCATCACACTGCGGCATGGTCAGATCCATCAGGACACACCGAATATCGGATTGATTCTGCTTGAACTTCTCGATGGCGTCAAACCCGTCCACCGCCTCCACCACCCGGTAGCCAAGACGCTCAATAAATTTCACCCCCAGCGCCCGCACCTGCTCCTCATCATCCACAAGAAGAATGGTTCCATGCCCCAGGCGCCTGTCGCGCTCCACAGACTTTTCCGGTGGCGTAAACGCCAGTTGTCCGACCGGGAAAAGAAGGCGGAATAGGGTTCCCTGTTTCGTCTCGCTGGAAACCAGAATGGTGCCACGGTGCCCCCTGACAATCCCGATCACTGCGGCCAACCCGAGCCCCCGTCCTGTAAACTTGGTCGTGAAAAACGGGTCAAAAATCTGAGGGAGGAGTTCCGGCTCCATTCCGCACCCCGTGTCCCGGACTTCGAGGTAAACATATTCCCCCTCGGGCATCGCTTCATTCACCCACAAGGAGACCAGCATTCCCGCATCACACCAGAGGGTTCCCGTCTGGAGGGTAATCACGCCGGCCTCATCCCCGATCGCCTCCGTGGCATTGATCACCAGGTTCACCAGAATCTGGCCGATCTGAGAAGAATCCCCGTCCAGTGTTTTCAGGGTCTTGTCCAGGTTATACAGGAGGGTCACTTTTCTACTCACCGCCGCCTCCAGTATTCCACTCATATCTCTGATCAACGTGTTCAAATCAACAGCCTGGATCTGAATGAACGCCCGTCCGGAGTAGACCAGCATCTGGGTCGACAAGACGGCCGCCCGGTTGGCCGACCTCTCGATATCCTGGATATAACCGCTCACCGGGGTTCCGGGCGGCAGCTCCATCCTGGCGAGTTCCGCATTACCCAGAATGGCCATCAGGATGTTGTTGAAATCATGCGCAATCCCGCCCGCCATAACTCCGAGGCTTTCCATTTTCTGCGCCTGCCGGACCTGCGCTTCGAGCGAATCACGTTCAGCCTCAAGCCGCTTTCGCTCCTGGATTTCAAGCGTGAGTTGCTTATTCTTCTGAAACAACTGCTCCGTCCGTTCTCCGATACGGACTTCAAGCTCATCATGGGCCTTGCTGAGGGCTTTTTCAGCCCGATCCCGCTCGGAATTCACCAAACATCGCGAGACCAGATTCGCCACCTCAGACGCAAACCGAACTTCGTCACTCAGCCATTTCCGACCTGCACCCTTCTGTGAAAACAGAATCAGTCCAGATGCTTTTCCGGCACCTTTGAACGGAGCGAAAAGCACGCCCAAACTCCCGGCTTCCAAGCACCATGCCTTCAAGCCGGAAATCCGTCCGTCGGACACGACCTCATCCACCGCCAAAGCACGGCCCTCCTCAAGAACACCCTTCAAGGCTTCATAGTTCTTTCCTGAAACAACCTCCCCTGCAGAATGAAGCCCACGCGCCACATCGAAACGATCCTCCATGTGAAATTCCTGCTTGTCGGAGTCAATAAACATGATTCCAACATGGTCTACCTTGATGCCCCGTCCGGCTTCCTCGGAAATCCGCTGCCAGGCCGAAATTGAATTCCCCTCGATTGCCGTGATGGAATCAGCCAGTTTCCATAGGGTTTCCTGCTGATGCTGGGCTCGCAACAATGAAAGAGTCTTCAGTTGCGCCTCCTCCCCGACTCTGAGCCAAATCACAGTGAATAGCATGATCAAAAGAGCAAGCAGGGCCGTAATCAGCAGTGGCAGAAGTCGCTTTTGAAGAAGGCTTTTCCCAAACCGGGCATCTGCCTGATCCACCCCGAGAACTGCCAGAACGTGTCCTGATTGAAGCCCTGCCCGCGCCTCCTCCTCGGCAACCTGCTGAACCCGGCTCACCGCCACAAAACCAAAAAACAAAATCATCAGAACAACCAAACCCGCACCCCGCTCCAGACGTACAATCCACGTGATGGCCGCGCCGGAAAACCACTCTCTTCGCCAGATATAATGTTCACGCCAAATGACCAATGCAATGATGCAGGCCATCCCGCACCGGAACAACTGGATAGGCATTCCGGTGACCGACATGAACGCATCCGCATTGAAAATCGCAGCGAGCCCGAAGTCCATCCGTGGTGCCACCAAGCCCGCCAACACTGCATAACCGGCCATGGCCAAGGCCGCAAGCCTGTGCAGGAAATTTCGCTTTTTCTCCGCCGGAGGGGTTCCCCATTGCCACAGCGCCATGGCCGCCAATAATCCGCCAGGAAACGCCAGGACATAACGCGCCGAAGACAACATCCCCACATACCCGAAGTGAAACGCGACCGCACCCAGCAGCGCCAGAAGCGGCATGTAAATCCATCGCCCCACCCTGCCCCCGCCCGACCAGATTACATTGCGCCGTCCGAATTCAAAGAGGAACAGGAAGGATAGGATGAGAAGGAGGGACCGCACGCACATCAATACCATTGACTCGCCCAACGCGGGCACAATCATATCGGCCCACTCATTGAGGCCATGCACAACGCCGAAAAGCCCGAGCCAGATCCAGGACACCCCCTGCCCCCGGACTTGAGCCATGGTAAAGGCGACCATGGCCAGAAGGAAAAATGCCAACCCGTATATCAGGAACACGAAATCCAGATTTTCAACGAAACAAGAGTTCATAATAACCAGCCGATTCCGTTCAGTTCAAGGCGCGTCGCAATTGAATTAAATTCAACTTCATTAAATCCAGATAGGCATGGGGTACCACCGGACCCGAAACCACGGGATCCAAGTGATACAGTTCCGCTCCTGTTTCCCGGGCAATCGCCTCGGCCGACTTGACGGGATACTGAGGCTCCACAAACAAGACCTTGACGCCACTCGCCCTAACCTGCCTGATCAACGCGGCCAACTCGCCTGCCGACGGCTCGGTTCCCGGTTCCCGCTCAATCACCGCCACCACCTTCAACCCGAATTCATCCGCAAAATAGGGAAAGGCTTCATGAAACGTGACGATGTCGCGCGTCCGGAGTTCACTTAACTCCCGGTCCATCCTCACTTTCAGGGTTCTGAGTTCCCCCTCATATCGCGAGGCATTCGCCCGATATACATCAGCATGAACAGGATCCCAGGCAGCCAATCCGGCGGCTATCGTCTGAATCTGCAGACTATGACGGGTCGGACTAAGCCAGACGTGAGAATTCGTGACCCCTCCCGACACCAGTAAATCAATTCCGGAGCTGGCATCAATAATCCGGGGTGCAGGGCGAAGCTGAATCAGACGATCAAGAAAAGACTCCATCCCCGCGCCATTTGCCACCACCATATCGGCCCGGGACAGAATCGCCCGGTCACGGGGGGTCAGTTGGTAATCATGCAGGCAACCACTCGTAGGGGCCGCCAGATTAACCACCTGAATCCCGCTCACCCCCGCAGTCACATTCAGTACCGCAATCTGGATCGGGTAAAAGGTGGTGACAATCGTCCGGACCGCCGACTCCCCTGCGACACAAGGAAACCCCTTCAATAATAGGCCCATCAAAATCACAATCAGAATTTGCTTCATATCCCACATCTCCGCCTGATGGCCGCACTATAACGCCCGACACCACCCGTGTCTACATCGTAACTCATCCCAAATTTACATGGGAATTGCTTGCCAAGCACACCTTTCATCGGGAGAATAACCGCCCATGATTCATTAACCAAGGAGCAACATAACCTTCATGAGCAATAAAACATTTGTCCTGGATACCAACGTCCTGTTACACGACCACACCTGCATCGAATCCTTCGCCGACAACACCGTCGTCCTGCCCATGCCCGTTATTGAAGAGCTCGACAAGTTCAAGAAGGAAACCAACGAACTGGGACGAAACGCCCGCGGCGTCATCCGCCGGCTCGATGCGCTCCGCGAACATGGCCGACTCGGCGACGGCGTCAAAATGGATAATGGCGGAATTCTCAAAATCATCGTCGGGTCAAGACCGGTTGGCGACAGCGGACTGGAGGAGGAAATCCCCGACAACAAGATCATCCGCGTGGCCTATTGGCTCCATAAGCAGGGGGAACGCGTCTATTTCGTTTCCAAGGACATCAATGCCCGCATCAAGGCGGATGCTCTCGGTATCGAAGTCATGGACTTCGAAAAGCAGAAGATCAACTTCGATGAACTGTTTTCAGGCTATCGTGAAGTCACCGTAAAACCCGAGGTCATTGATGCGTTTTACGCCAACCGGAGCGTGGAAATTCCCGATCTGGATCTGCTCCCCAACGAATTCGTCAACCTGATCTCCGAGGGCACCGAACACCTGACCGCCCTGGGTCGCGCCGGCGGTAATGGCACCATCGTGCCGATGAACCCGAAAATCGAAAGCGTGTTCCACATCAAGCCGCGCAGCCGCGAGCAGCGCATGGCCCTGGAACTCCTGATGGATGACTCGGTTCAACTGGTGACGCTGGTCGGGCAGGCCGGAACTGGAAAAACCCTGCTGGCCCTTGCCGCCGGCCTGGAAAAAGTCATGGTTCAAAAACGGTATGACCGGATCCTGGTCACCCGCCCCATCATGCCCTTCGGAAAGGACATCGGGTATCTCCCGGGGCATAAGGAGGAGAAGCTCGCCAACTGGATGATGCCGATCTTCGACAACCTGACCTACCTCATGCTGAAGACCAGTTCCAACGAACACAAAAACACCGTCCGGGAAAAAATAGAGAAACTCCAACGCGACGAAATCATCGAACTGGAGGCGCTCACCTACATCCGTGGCCGTTCCATCCCCAGGCAGTTCGTGATCGTGGATGAGGCCCAGAACCTGACCCCGCACGAAATCAAAACCATCGTCAGTCGTTCCGGGGAAGGCACGAAAATGATTCTGACCGGCGACCCCTATCAGATCGACAACCCGTATTTGGACGCCAGCAGCAACGGCCTGGCCTACGCGGTGGAACATATGAAAACCCAGTCCCTGCACGGCCATGTGACGCTGACCAAGAGTGAGCGAAGCACCTTGGCGGCATTGGCGGCGGCTCTCCTGTGAGCCCCATGAATCAGGAAAAACTTCAATCCCACTTTGCCACCCACAAGGATCGCTTCATCAGGGAATGGCAGGACTTCCTGAGGTTCCCCAGTGTCAGCACCAGCGCCGAAAAAAAGCCGGATTGTGCCCGGTGCGCCGGATGGCTGGCCGATCACCTCGCCGCGATGGGCTTCACCACACGGCTGATCCCGACGGAGTCACATCCTCTCGTTTTTGCCGAGCGGACCGGAAAGCCGGGTTTTCCCACTGTCCTTTTTTACGGGCACTACGATGTTCAACCCGAGGATCCGGTATCGCTCTGGAAAACCCAACCCTTCGAGCCCACTCTGATCAATGGCCGGATGTTCGCCCGCGGCGCACAGGATAACAAGGGCCAGCTTTTTGCCGCGCTCAAGGCGATTGAAACCCTGATTCGTGCCGATGCACTGCCCGTCACCCTGAAACTCTTGATCGAAGGTGATGAGGAAACCGGTGAAATGCCCATCATTAAGGTTTTACATCACGAAAAGGCGGCGCTCTCCGCAGATATCGTCATGGCGGCCGACACCAGTGCCGTCAGTTCCGGCGCGCCCACCATCACCATGGGCTTGCGGGGCATTGTCCACCTGACCGCCGTCCTTTCCGGACCGGATCACGACCTTCATTCCGGCGTTCACGGCGGCCGCATCCCCAACCCGGCCAACGCGCTCTGCCGGATGATCGCCTCGTTGCACCATGATGACGGGCGGGTTGCGGTGGAAGGATTCTATGAGGGGGTTCAGGATCCCACGGCCGAAGAACGGACACTAGCCAACGCCCAACCCATCGATCCAGCCTGGTACAAGACCGTAACCGGCCTTCTGCCCGTGGGCGGGGAACTCCAGTACACCCCTGTGGAACGATCCGGATTCCGGCCGGCCATTGACCTGAATGGAATTCATTCAGGGTACGGCGGAGCAGGCAGCAAAACGATTATCGCCGCACAGGCGATGGCTAAGCTTTCGGCGCGCCTTGTGCCCGACCAGAGTCCCGACCACATTTTAAAATTGATTACCCGTCACCTCGAAAAAAAGATTCCACCCGGCCTGACGCTCGCCATCACCGAGCAGGGGACGGGCGGAGCCGCGCTTCGCGTGGCTCTGGACTCACCGGCTGTCGTGACGGCCCGGAAGGTGCTGGGCGAAATTTCACCACTTCCCACCGCCTTCCTATGGGAAGGGGCCTCGGTTCCGATCCTCTCACATCTACCCGCCATTGCCGGGGGCGACGTGCTGCTGGTCGGATTTGGAAGCGAGGAGGACAACATCCACGCCCCGAATGAATCCTATTCCGTTGAACAATTCCGGATGGGATTTCTCTACACAGGCCTGTTCCTGAACCGGCTGGGGAACTCCTGATGGATCCCGCCCGCGCCGAGCGCATTTACGAGCGCCAAGCCGACCTGTTGCTGGAGATTCTCGGCAGGGTGCAGGCCACCGTCGCGGGAGGCAGTCCGCTGGACTCTTATCTCTCCCATTTTTATCATGACCACCCTGAATTCGGCTCCCGTGATCGCCGGTTGTTTTCCGGAACGATTTTTTCCTATTTTCGATGGAAGGGCTGGCTTGATCGCATTGCCCACTCACCCGAAGCGATGGGGGTCTTTGCCACTCTTCTGGAATCCGACGACCTTCATCCGGCCATTCGAAAATTGTCGTCCCGGGCAGGACTGCCCGACACCGCATTAATTCCCATGGGGCCGCTTTCCCCGTCTGAAAAAGCAGCGGAATTGAGCCGGATTGCCGGGGCGTCATGCTCCCTTTCCCAACTCGTTCCCGACTGGGTCATTCCGATGCTGGGACCGGATTCTGACCGTTTGCTCGCGGCTTTTCAAACGCCCCCCCCTACCTGGCTTCGGGTCAACCCGGCGGATCGCGACTCGATCATGACCGCATTACAGCAGACGGGTGCCGAACTGACAGCCCATCCGACCGTCTTGTCCGCCCTATCCGTCCGCCGTGGCATCAACCTTCGCGCCCTTCCCCGCTCTATCCGGGACCGGCTTGAGATCCAGGATCTGGCCTCTCAGGCAACGGGACTCATCTGCGGCCCACGCCCCGGCGAACTCTGGTGGGATGCCTGTTGTGGATCGGGTGGAAAAACCTTTCACCTTGCCGCGCTGGGCGGCCCCTCAGTGTCCCTCCTTGCCACGGACATTCGCACCACCATCCTGACTGAACTGACCCGCCGGATGAGTGAAAAACGTCTCACGGGCATAACCACGGCCCTGTGGGATAGTGTCCGGCAACCCCCGCCAGAAGGTGCTTTTGACGGTATTCTGCTTGATGCCCCTTGTTCCGGAACAGGCACATGGCATCGCAACCCCGATGCCCGCTGGCGAACCACACCGGAAGCGGTCGCGCACCTCATCCGACTTCAGGGGCAGTTGATTCGCGCCTGCGCCCCTCGCCTGAAACCCGGCGGAATGATGGTCTACGCCACCTGCTCCGTCACCCATGATGAGAATGAAGCAATCATCAATCAGTTCCTGTCCGATTCACCGGGATTTAAGCTAGCCCCCTTCATCAACCCCTTGAATGGAACGCCCTGCGATGGCCTGCTCAGGATTAATCCGCAGGAGACTCCCTGCAACGGAATGTTCATCGCTCGACTCACCCGTTTAAAATAGGCGCTGCAAAAGCGGGGGGACCAGCGTAGTCGATCCCTAACCCTGTGCGGCCTGTAGGGACAGGATGCGCCGAACCTCAATCTCGAGCGGGGCGAGATCAACAGGGGGCGGCAAAACCCCCGCCTCATTCTGAAGCAGGGGAATCAGGGCCCGCATTTCCTTGATGAATTGAAGCGGGCGATAGGGATGGGTGACGGTGCCCAATACTTTGTGGGCGGGTGTCGCAACAAGGGGAGTTCCGGAAGCCGGGCTCGCCATGATGATTTCCATGCTTTTAAGCCAGTCCAAATCGGGTATGGCCTTTATGAAATCCCCCCCCGACAGTCCGGGCATCGTCATGTTGAGAACCAGATAGTGGGGCTGGGCATGCATCAGCCGCTGGAGAGCATCCTTCGGGCCGTGAGCCAGAAGTACCCGGCACTCGCCCAATTGGTGAAGCGCGGTCCCCGCCATTAAAAGCTGGGGGATTTCGTGATCCACCACCATGATCGTCAGCCGGGCCTGGGCACGGGATTCCTCACGCTGGAAAAGAAGCCGCATAATCCGGGAACGGAAGCGGGATATCGAAAGGGGCTTGATGGCGTAATCATGAACGCCCAGTTTTAACGCCCGCTCAATGCCGGCATCCCCGTCAACAATGATAATCGATCGCAGCTCCTTCTGGAGGGATTGTGCCTGAAGCTGCTCCAAAAGCTGAAACCCTTCGCTCCCGGGAAACCCGTCATCCGTGATGACCAAATTGAAGGATTTCCGGGCAAGCGCAACCAGGCAGTCCCCGACCGATGAAAACAACTCGACCTTGAATGTTTCCCGTGCCAATACCTGTTGCAAGGCTTTGGCCATGGCGGGATCGGATAGGAACATCGCAATGGATTCACTGCGACGCGACACCTGAATGGCATCCGACACAACCCAGTTCTTCCGGGCGTTATGCCAGGCGTGGTGATACGCCATGTAAAGATGGCATTCCGCCGTCGCGGCCACATCATCCAGAAGCGACTGGTTATCCCCCACCGTAAGCCCGGCACACAGGGTAACAGGAAGCTTTTTCCCGGAGGGGGTTGTAATGGTTTGACTATTCAGTTTCGGAAGCACCTTTTCAATCGCCTTGGTGGCGCCGAAATGATCTTCTCCCGGCATAATGACCGCAAATTCAGAAACACCCCATCGGGCCACCACATCCGAGGAACGGAAGGAGGAGGACAGAAGCGAACCAATTTGGCGTATCAGATTTTCACGGATCACAGGGCCACCCGTGCGCACCAGTGTGCTGAACTGATGAATCCCAAACAGGGCAAAGGAGACGGGATCAGTGTCTGAACAGGCTTTCTGGATCTGGCGATACGCCTCGAAGCAGGCTGCCCGGTTCGGCGTCCCTGTGGTGGGATCCCGCCGGGCTTCCCGCCCCTTTCCCGGCCCCCGCCTGAGTCGAAGATTAAGAAAGGTGATGATCTCGAGAACATTGACAGGCTTTCTGAAAAACCCATCGGCATCGCTTAAGGACTGGGTCTCCATTTCGCCGGAAGCCAATTGCGGACCAATGGCCACGATCAAAAGACCCGCCGTTTCCGATTGGACTCTCAGATCGTCAATCAGACCGCGACCATCTGCCTTGGCAAGAACAAGGTCAACAATGCAGACCCCGATCGCTTGAGCAGCCAGGATGGAGGTCGCCTCGGAAGGAGTCGCCGCAACCTCTACCGGATACCCCCGAATTTCAAGAAGGGTTCTGAGTTGGGTGACAAAATCCTTGTCCCGCGAAACAATCAGCACGGCGACCTTCTGGATATTTTGAAGAAGCACCGCCTGCTTCAAGAGGGTAATCAATTTCCGGAGCCGGGCGGGGAATTCACCGGAAACCGCAGATTCCGCTTCCTCGGCGGCGATCGTAAGGGCGGTCATGTTTCGAAATTCGCTGGAGGCCCGGATCAAGGCAACAAGTTCACGAGCCGCAGGTTCAGTTTGAGGGGAATCTTCCAAAACCCCCAGAGCCACCGTGAGGGTGTCAAGCCTGTGAGCGAGATTCACATCGGAAACAGAATCCTTTGACATATAAGAAATGTACCCGTCAACCGTTAACCCCGTCAAGCCAGCAATTCGCATTTTGGCCGCATGGAGGGCGATGTCCCCAGCCGCCGCGTGAATAGGGTCGCCAAAACGGCGGTCGAGGACGCCCGCCCTCCAGGAGAGGTGGTCATAATGCGAACTGCTGCTGGCGCGAGGTTACAAATTGCAATCGCCTCCCTCTTTCGTTATGGTTCCGGACATGGTTCAACCCTTACCCAGACTCCCGCTTGGGATCAGCGACTTCGCGGTACTCCGCGAAGAGGGCATGAACTATCTTTATGTGGACAAGACCTTGCGGCTGCTTGACCTGCTTAATGCCGGCAAATATCTCTTCCTCGCCCGCCCGCGCCGGTTCGGCAAGTCCCTGCTCTGCTCCACCATCAAATACCTTTATGAAGGCCGTCGCGAGATCTATGCGGGCCTCGGCATCGAACCCCTCTGGGACTGGAGCAAAACCAATCCGGTCGTGCATCTCAGCCTGGCAACCGCCGAGAGCATCTCCGTGGACGCGCTACGGGAATCGCTCCTGACAATGCTGGCCAACCACGCCAGACCCTACAGCATCGTTTTGTCAGGACGACTGCTGCCGGACGATTTCGCCGCACTGCTTGCGGGAATCCACGCTCAAACTGGCCGCCGAGTAGTGGTGATCGTAGATGAATACGAGAAGCCGGTGCATGACCATATCACCGATCTCCCCATGGCCAAAAAAATGCGCGATGTGTTGTCGTCATTCTACGGTTCGCTCAAAGGCTGCGATGCCCATCTCGAAAAACTCTTCATCACCGGCATCGGCCGCATGGTCCGCACCAGTATCTTCTCCGAGTTGAATCAGATGAAGGACGTGACGCTGCATCCGACAGCGGCGGAAGTCTGCGGCTATACCGAGGCAGAATTACACCGCGACTTCGCCCCCTTCATCTCCCGTCTGGCGCAGGCCAACGCCATGACGCAGGAACAGGCATGGTTGACCCTGCGCCATCGCTACAACGGGTACTGGTGGGGCAAGGGCGAGAAAGTCTACAACCCGTGGGCGATCCTCAACTGCATGGCTGACAGCGAATTTGGCAGTTACTGGTGGGCCAGCGGCACGCCGGGCATGCTGGTCGATCTTGCCGCCACCCTTCACCGCCCGGACGGCGACCTGGAGGGAGTCAAAGCCACGGATTTGTCGTTGCTCTTCGATATTACCCAACCTGCTGCAGAGCCTTTGCTCTGGCAATCCGGTTATCTCACCGTCAGGGACGTCAGCGGTCAGGTCTATACCCTGGGCTTCCCCAACGCCGAGGTGCGCGAAGCCTGGTTTTCAATGATGCTGGGACACTTCTGCGGCGCCAACCGATCCGCCGGCCAAACTTCCGCCGCCTTAATGCTGGAGGCGCTCCGTACCGGAAACCGTCCGCAATTCGAGCAAGCGCTGACCGCCCTTTTTGCCACCATCCCATACGACATTCAACTCAACCGCGAAGCCTACTATCACTCGGTCTTTTTTGCCGCTCTCCAGGCAGCGGGTGGAGAAATCATCACCGAGTCCCATACCGACAACCTACTTCGCCAAGGCTACGAAGGTCATGAAGGCCGCATAGACGCCGTGATCAAGACCCCAAAAGCCATCTACGTGATCGAGTTCAAACTTGGCGCTTCCGCAGACGCCCTGGCCCAGATCAAGGCGCGGCGTTATTACGAGCCCTACCTCACCGATCCGC
>CAZOZF010000039.1:0-19424 GCA_964584205.1 uncultured Verrucomicrobiota bacterium | reverse complement strand
CTTGCCCTCGAAGCAACAGAACGAGATCGCGCGTTTTGTGTTGGCCGAAATCGATGCCGAAGTGAAATGGGACACGTCGTTCAAGAACTCCCAGGATGAGCTCGCAACCCTTGCGGGGGTTGCGTTGGCAGAACGGCGGAGGGGCAAGACCCGAAAGATGGATTTGGCTCATGATATCTGAAACGACGGACTCCTTCCGGCGGCAGCTACGTGAGGCGCCAGCGGCGGTTCGTTCTCTTGCTCGTCAGGTCTATCACCTCTGGTCATCCAATCCCCGCCATCCCTCACTACAGTTCAAGCGCATTCACCACTCTGAACCGATCTACTCCGTTAGAATTGGAATCCACTGGCGGGCCGTGTGCGTTGTTGATGAGAATACGGCTGTTTGGTTCTGGATCGGGTCGCACGCGGCTTATGACGCATTGATCAAAAAGTTGCGGAAACGATGATCATGAAATCAGTACCCCAACCAGCCAATTCGCGCGACGCTTTACAGCGCGCATGATTGGCGCCATTGCATGGACAATATGATCGAGTGTCAATCATTTCGGCAGGGCTGTTGCGGATGTTGTGTGAATATGCGGTGGCGTCCGGAGCGGATCAGGGCCTTTTTGGAGGAGAATACCCGGGCGTTCAATGCGGTGTCGGCCAATAGGCGTCCCCGGTTTAAGGATCTGGTCAGACTTCATTGGAGTCGCGGGGGGTGGCGTGATCATCTGTTGGTAACCGTATTAGCGCCCCTGACCTTGGGGATTACCGCCTGGGTGTGGATGCGATTTTACGGAAGTTGCTGTTTTGCGGGGTATCTGGAGGAAGCGTCCGGCCGGGTGGGGTGTCTGATTCACCCCGCCCGTGTAGGGGATCCGGATCTCCGGCGCCATGCCTTCCCCCTGGTTCCGATTCTTGGCTGCAATCGCGGATTGCGCTGTCCGATGCTGGAGCAAACTCCCGGTGATCTTGACACCGGTTGGGAGGGTGTTTCGGGTGCTGGATTCCGGAGTCTGCATCCGTGAAATTGTTGAAAAAAGAGGCTTGCGTGGGTTCTGGGATAACGCCATAGTGGCGGCGAAAGCGATGGGTTTTATGCAAGCTCCTGACATAAGGCATCAAACGATTTTGAGACGATTGGCTCATTCCAATCGGGGCGATGTACTTATGGAATATGTGCTCCTGACCGTCCTCATCATCCTTCCTCTCATCGGCGGTTCATCCGTGTTGTTCGATCCTGCAGGTAAGCCCCCCATGTTCGGCGATTACGAGAAGGGGGTTGCGGGGCAGGATTTTGGAATGCTCGGGAATTCATTTGTACAGCTTTACCGGATGGTTATGAGCGGCGTGAGCCTGCCGTTGCCGTGACCGCCGGTGTAGGAAACATAAGGGTAGCAGGCTAATGTGGCGTATTGCCAAAGGAGGAGCGGGATGAAGCGTTTGCAAAATAGTTGGATGCGTAAGGTATTGTGCCGTGTTATGGGCGATAAGACCGGTGGCGTGATGATGGAATACGTCATTCTTGCGGTTCTGATCGCGGCGGCCGTGGTTGTGGCCGTGGCGATGTTCGGCAAGACCCTGGTGGGCATGTTCGGCGTGGCCGCGACATCCGCGACAGCTCGTGAAAAATCAGCTCAAACTGAGTTGAAGGACGTTCGGAAAACGACCGATGCCGGCATCAAGGACGCCAAAAAATACAGCGATGATATGCATGAGCCTACGACAGGGCCGTGAACGGTGTCATTGTTCTGCTTTTGGCAGTACTAGGCTGGGCGGGATATCTCACCTGGTCTGATTTTAAGTCGAGGCTGCTCCCCAACTGGTTGACGGTTGGGGGTGCGGCCCTGGCTTTACTGATCCGTTTCGGACTGGGTGGCTGGCCTCTCGTGATTGACGGGTTTGCGGCGGCCTGCGTGGCAGGCGGCGTATTGTTGATCCCGTTCATTTTAAATGGTGCGGGAGGGGGCGATGTGAAGATGCTCTTCGCCGCTGGAGCCATCGCGGGATGGGCCAAGTTGTTGATGCTGCTCTGGACCACCTCGGTGGTCGGGGTGGTGATGGGAGTGGTTATGCTTCTCTCCGGACAACTTAATGGGGCGCGACTCAGGCATGGGGTCCGGTCCCTGGTCGACTGGCGTTATGACCGTGCCGCCGGTGCCGCAAGTCTTCCGCCAAAGGATTCAACTCTCGTTCGTATTCCCTTCAGCCTTCCGATTTCGGTCGGCTTGATCGTGGCGTTGCTTTGGTAGGGAATTTATTATGGCTCGAATGATCCAGGTTGACAGACTCCTTGTCCACAAGAGGAGTGAAACTGAGGGCGGAGCCGTCATGCTCGAATTCGTCGTTGCCTTCCCCCTGATTCTGACCCTGATCATGGCCTGCATGCAATTTGCCCATATCTGGATGGGCAAACAGGTGGTTCATTATGCCGCCTATTGTGCCGCCCGCGCGACTCTGGTGTGTGAAAAGGGAGAATATCAGAAGGCGGCCCAGCAGGCCGCCGAGCAGGTCTGCGCCTGGGTGGTCAATGGGATGACTGAGGGTGAGACCGACAAGAAAATTCCCGGTTGGGGTGAGATTCCAGGGTCGGGCGGGGTGAAACGCAAAACCAAGGTGACCATTGAGGAAGTTGGACAGTGGAACATCAAGGCCATTGTTGAGCAGGACTTTGCGCTGATTATGCCCATCGCGGGGCCGATGATCGGGTGGTTTTGTAATCCCTGGGACAGTGGCATGGAATATGTTGAGCAGAAGGCGGATGACTCGGGCAACATCGGCGATGCGGATATGATCCGCTACGCCCACATCAAATTCAAGGAAACGGTGTATATGCCCAAGCCCTATGTGACGCTTCCCAAAATGGGAATTCCGTCGGGCGGCTGGTGAGAAGAAGGGGAATGGCACTTACTTAAGGACTGTTTAAGATGGGCGATGGTTGGTGTACCGCCTTTAGGCGGCCCAGAGAAGACCGGCTGAAGCCGGTACACCAGCATCGGGAACCTCTAAAGCAGGCCGTAAATAAGCGCAATTCGGATAAAGGGGTTGATGACGGTTATGATTAAGGCGTTGAACAAAGTGGCGTTGAGATTGTGGAAGGATGAGAGTGGCGTGGTTTTGGCGCTGACTATCATCGTGTTCCTCTCGATCTTTGTCATGGCACTGGCGGTTTACGCAGTGGGCGACACGGTGCGGTTGCGCGTGGAAGTCCAGAACGCGGCGGATGCTGCGGCCTATTCCGGCGCGATTGTCCAGGCCGATTGCAATAGCCGCGTGGCCGCCCTGAATCGGGCCATGTCTTGGACCTATGTGCAGATGGTGCGTATGGAGATGGACTATATTGTCGACAAGTGGCTGTATTGGACGCTGAAGGATTTTGAGCGGGATGAAAAGCTGATGAAGCAGATTAATAGTGCAAGTTCCTGTAACCGGGGCAGTTACTATTATGGGACCGGGTACGGGGTGTCGACTCCCAATCCCATGGGGCAGACGTTTGTTCTTCCCGCTATACGCGACCGCATCCGGCTCAATAAGAACCACATCGAAAAAAAGAGCGACATCGAGAAGGCCCGGACAGCCGCTGAGAATGCCGGAAAAAGCTACACAGCTCTGGCCACTCCGATTGACAAGTGCCGGAAGAACATCGATGACATGAATGAGAAGGAGGAGGAGCTGATCAACAAGCTTCCCAAGCGCATCAAGAAGACCGTGGAGACCATATTAAAGGGGAATATTTCGGATACCTGGAATGACCAATTCGCCGGCGGGGGTGGAATCATGTACGCCTTGCGACAGGAAGAGGATCCCTTGAAGAAGAATTTCAGGATTCTCAAGGGCAAGGAGGAGGACGATTTCCTGCGTCACTCAGACTATATTCCGAAGGCGGGAAATACCGCTCCCGAAGTTTTTGGGCCCGGCTCCGAGAAGTCCGAATGGTTTGTCCTGAAAGGGGATGGTCTTCAGCGTCATTATGTGCAGCGTGACAACATGTTAATTGCGGAATGGAACTGGTTTTCATCGGTCTGGGCGGAAGTGGACGGAGTGTGCGTCGGGGCTGTGGTGGCTTCAGGAGGCAGTTCGGTCAAAGGCAATGATCCCCGGGTGATCAATCCGGAACGGTATACCACCACCGCCCTAGCCAAGCCGCAGGTGCTCCAGGATAAATTTTTTGCCAAAGGCGGTTCCCTGATTGTGGGAGTGACCCGCAAGGTGAATAATCCTTTCCAGTTCATGGCGGAAGGCGGGGATCTGGGAATCATCCGGCCCTTCACGCTGGATAGCGGGAACCGGTATATGTGGACGGCAACGGCGGCCATTGCCGGATATAATCCCAAGCCCCCCCAGGATTGCCAAGGCAAGTATGAAGTTACCTATGAGGATAACAGCGGTGACAAGTTGTGGAACTTGAAAACCAGCGATTGGGATGCGGAATTGATTCCCTTGCACCGGGCTTGGGCGAAGGGGACAGCCGGACGAAAATGGGACAAGGCCACGGCGGGCGAAATCCTGGAGGATGTCAAAGGCGGCCCCTGGATTCCGCTGTATGGCGGCGGTGGCGCATTGGGCGCGCAGGGAGCCCCGAAAGGGATGAATGAAGGGGCTGAGATTGCCTATGGCGGCGCCGAAGGCTGGGTCGTTCATTGAGGATATTCTTATGAAAACACTGATTGTGGTGATGATTTTCGGAGCCGTTGTAGCGGTCTGGTGCATGGCTGCGGGCGTTGTGGAGAAACAGGATGTCGCCGCCCCTGCTGTTGTGCAGCCGGTACTGGCCTTATACAATCAGGGCTTGAGTCTGTTGAAGGGCGGAAAGAAGGAAGACGCGTTGGTGGCGTTTAACCGGGCCATTGCCGATGGGATGACTATGACGGAGCCGGAGGCTCGGACGATTGTGGCGTCCTCGGCTGACAACGCGGGCGGAATTCTCATGACACAGGGTAAGTTGGAAGAGGCTGAGGCGATGTATAAAAAGGCGCTAGCCGCCAATCCCCGCCACGCCCTGGCATTAAACAATCTTGGCGTGGTGTACCTCAAGCAGGGGCGGGTTGACCTCGCCATCACACAGTTCAAGGCTTCGCTCACGACGGATCCAAAGCTGCCTCTCCCGTATCAGAACCTTGCCGAGGCGTTGATGGCAATGGGGAATCTCAAGCTCGCGGCACAATACCTGTCCACAGCCATGCAGGTGGCTCCTGCCGACCACCAAACCCTGATTCTCCTCGCTCGGGTTTATGAACATGCCGGGAACCGGGCGATGGAGGAAAAAACCTGGAAAACTCTGGTGCAGATCACGGGGAATTCGCCCCGCTCGAAGTTGCAGTTGGGAACTTTCTATATGAGAACCGGTTCCCCGGAAAAAGCTCGTCCTCTTTTTGGGGAAGTTTTGAAGGCAAACCCGAAGTTATTGGATGCCCGGCTCCAGATGGTGCGCCTCGAACTCGTGCAGGGGAAGCCGGACGCCGCCGAGGCGGGATTCAGGGCGCTCTTGAAGGAATTTCCGGATGAGTCTGTGGTGAGGTGCGACCTTGCCGCGCTATTGATCCAGAAAGGTCGCTTGGACGAGGCTGAGGCGCTGGCGGTGGAAGGAACAAAACGACAGCCCCGCGAGGCTGGAAATTGGTTTATTGCGGGGCGTTGTCAGGAAAAGGCGGGACGCCTAAAAGAAGCGGAGAAGAGTTATTTTGAGGCCGTGTCGCTGGATCGCCAGCAGGCAGAGGCCTGGAATAACCTGGGAATTCTGGTGGCTGGACGGAATGACGCCAAAGCGGCTCTGAAGTGTTTCTTTTCGGCCTATTTCGCGGATCCCTATAATACGGAGATTCGCTATAATCTGGGGCGAACCCTGGTGATTACCAAAACCGACCATGAGAAAGGCGTCCGCCTGGTGATGGCTGCCGCAAAGGGCAAGGGCCCTGCGGCTGAGAAAGCCCGACAATTTATAAAAGACCTCGAGAAAATCGCCGCCGGAGGCGATCCGGGATGGGGAGGAACCAAGCCATGAACTCGAGCAGAGCTGACATGAAACGCAGGCTTTCTGTTCTTGCTGTCTTCATCGTTCTTGCCCTCGCCTGTTCCTCCGTTGCGCCGGTTTGGGCGGCGGAATCCGAGACGGAAACCAAGACCGACTCGACGACGAAAGACAATACTACCACCACGACGACGACCACAACGACGACCACGACGGAGGGTAATCGGACGACGACCCAGACGGACACGAGCACGTCTGAACGGAACACGGGGGATTGGTCGCAAACGGGAAACAAGATCAATTTCAGCGCCGGGGGATCTGAACAGCGCGACACGTCCATCAATACCGAAAAAACCAATGCCGGCGAAGACGACATGGGTGGGACTGATCTGGACGGCGGAGAAAAATGGAAGGGATGGGAAGGGAATGTCCTGGATGCGAGTGATTCCGCCAAGGGGGAATACGGGGAAGCCAGTTACAAGTTTTATGCCGGGTTAAGCGGGGATCTGCAGTATGGCAAGAATGGCGTCCAAGCATCGGGTCAGGTCGGGTTCCAGGCAGAACTGGACGCGCTGGCGCACTATCAGGCGGGCGATGAGGATTTAGGCGGAGGAGTTCAGGGTGAAGTCAAGTTGCAGGCCCTTTTGCAGGCCTCTGGGAAGGCGGGGGTTTACATTGATTCGAAGGGGATCACGGTTGGCGTTGAGGTGAAGGCCGAGGCCATGGTTAGCATTGAGGCGTCCGTATCCCTGAATCTCATGGTATTCGGTATTTCCACAACCGTGGTGGCCACTGCGCGCGGCCAGGCTGGAGCATCGGCCATGGCGGTTGCCACGGCGACCATCGGGTTTGATGGCAAACTTTATTTCAAGGTAGGGGCCGGAGCCACGGCGGGGCTGGGCGGTAAAATGATGTTTGAATTTGAAGTCGATCTCCAGGTGTTCATGGACAAGATGGGGATTCCTGATTTGGAAACCCTGATTCAATGGTGCCAGCAATTTTCCGAAAACCCGGATCAACTGGCAGCGGATCTTGCCAAGGAAGCGGGCAAACATTTGGGAGACATGGCGCTGGCCGAATTGAAGGAACTGGGCAGTGAGGCGGCGGAGGGAGTCATCAATCTGGCTGCGGATGTAGGGTCGTCCCTGTCGAGCTTGCCAGGAGCCGGAACCCTTAGCTCAGGGTTGCAGAGTCTGTTTTCAATCGGTGGCGGCTCGCAGAGTCCCGGTGCCTCCGGAATCGGTGGCGGCGGCGGTGGTGGTATCGGCGGTGGTGGTATCGGCGGGGGTGGTGGTGGCGGTGGCGGAGCCGGTGTGAGTGACGGAAAGCAATACAAGCGGCATGAAAAGTACAAAGAGTGGAGCAAATGAAAAGGACCTTGACGGGAAATCGTGACGGCGGGGTGATGATGGAATATGTCATCCTGGCGGTGTTGATCGCCGCCGCAGTTATTGTCGCGGTGATTACTTTTGGACGAGCCGTAGGGGATGGTTTTTTTGTGGCAGGACAAGCCGCCACGGTTCGGGAGAAGACGGCCAAGGGAACCCTGGATACCGAGCGTGTCCGGCGTGACAATGATATTACGGCGTCCAAGGACTATCACGATTCCATGCATGAGACGCAGTAGGGGTCCGTGAAGACTGAAGGCCGAAGACTGAAGGAGTGCAGATGAAGGGTTGGGAATTCATGAAATGCGGGAGGGACGGCTCCATTATGATGGAGACCGTGATTGCCATCCCGATCTTCATGATTCTGCTCGGAGGCATCCTATGGATTGGCGACTTGATGGTGGCACGGCAGAAATTGGTGATGGCCGATCGCTATTCGGTGTGGAACTACGGGTGCCGCTATAATCCCGGGGGGTATGACGCGGGGACGATCCACCAACGTTTTTTTGATTCGAGCGATTATAAAAAGCCGACGAAGGTTGAGACGGATAAGAAAGAATACGATTGGAGCCTGGAAGCCAAGGGGAATGTCCAGTTGGAGATGAAAATGCCCGATTGGACTCGATTCATGTTCAATGCCGGGAGCGTGATGTACGGAAGCGGAGCCCCTGAGGAGACGGTGAAGTTGGTCGGCCGGAGCTTGGGTGGCGGCCACATGGTGCTGATGCGTACCAAGGCCGAAGCGGATCCCGGGTATATCCGGAATAAGTACGGGATTGACGAATCCGGGCAGGTCGCCAAGAAGTGGCGCGAAATTTATGGCGAGAAGTGGCCATATGAATGAGAGAAGGCGAGAAGGTGGAATCCGGAATCCAGAATCCAGAATTCAGAATCTGGATGGCGGGCGGCTGTGGGGAGTCTTTTTGATATTGGCCGTGGTGTTCTGCGGAATCATAGGACAGGCGGCGAATGTAATTTCGGTTCGGGTGGAGACATTGGAGAAAGCGAAAAAGCTGGTTGTCCCGATTCCGCCGTTGGCGAGTATTACGGGGCGGGATGATACGGGAGCGACCTGGCAGCAGACGGGAACGATGGCGGGGTCCTTGGATCGGGTGCGAGGGGATTTCCGGCAGTCGATGCGGGCGGGTGGCTGGGTGCTGGATAAGACGATTGCGGTGGGCCGGTCTGAGAATCGCTCTGAGTTGGCCATCTGGACAACCCGGGGTCATCGGATCCTCCTGATGATTTGGGAGAAAGAGGCCGGGCTTTGCGGGTTTTCATGGGGAGAAGAGAAATAGAAGAAGTAAGATCCACTTGCAAAACACTCCAAAAGACGGTCGCGACGGAGCGCGACCCTCCAAAGAATGCAAGAAACGGTTTGTTTTGATGAGTGGAGGGACGCGCTCCGTCGCGTCCGCTGGAGTTTTGCAAGTGGCTCGTAAGATTAGTAATTTTTGATGGTTGTATCAGTGGCAGGGTTTGGTAAAAGGAACTTGGAAAGGAAACGTTGAATTATGAAGAACTTCATTCCTCTGGTGTTGGCGGTATTGTTGGGGTTGGCGGCGGTGTTGGCAGTGGGGCGGCTCTTGAAGGAGCGCAACAAGGCCAAGGAAAAAACAACGACTGTTGTGGCTGTGGCTCGTGATGTCGCTGCAGGAGATGTCCTGACGGCGGATTCGATCATGAAGAAGGAAGTGGCGTTGTCCGCCCGTCCTGCCCAGTCGATTTTTTGGTCGCGTGCGGAAGTGGTCGTTGGCCAGAAAGCCATGCGCTCCATCATCCAGGGGGATTATGTGTTGCTGTCTGATGTAGGGCTGTCGCGAAGCATGGCGGATATTGTCGGTGAAGGCGAGTGGGCGGTGTCCCTGGCCGTGCCGCCAGGCGGGATTGCCCGTATTGTGCAACCCGGTGACGAGGTGGCAGTAATCGGCACTTTCCGGATCAAGAGCCAGGTCAAGTCAGCGGATTTGTCTGCGGCGATTCAGGAGGTCTCCAAGGAGGCCACGATGGTGCTGTTTCCCCGTGTTCGCGTACTGGATGTCGGGGCCATGGCGAGTGCTCACGGTGCGGAGGAGAGCGGTAATGGAGAGATTATTCTGGCGCTACCGCCCCAACAGGCCCAGGTTTTGGTGGCTGCCCAGCGTAAAGCCCAGCTCACGCTGGCCCTGCGCCGGCCCGGCGACGAATCAGCCATCAACCGCCTGGATCCGGGTATGGTTGACGAGCTGACCTTTGACAATTTGTTGCAGGGAATGGAATCGGTTCAATTGCCCAAAATACCGGGCGTTGTGATCGTGAAGGAAGCAGCCAAGAAATAAGTATTTAAGGGAGGATAAAGCCATGAAGACAAATCGCGATTGGATGGGGTTGGGTGTGGCGTTATTGACGTTCGCGCTGAGCGTGATCTCCGTGCGTGCGGCCAATGCCGAGCAGGTGTCGGTTACAGTCGGCAAGATGGAAGTGATCAATATCGCCTTTCCGGTTCAGGGATTCCGGGTGGCGGATCAGACTGTGGCCAAGGTTGAGCAGCAGGGGCCCCAGCAACTGCGTGTCATGGGTGGGCGGGCCGGGACGACCGACCTGCAGGTGACGGGCGATGAAAATATCTCGGCATTGTTCACCATCACGGTTGTTGAAAACGTGAATGCCGTGTTGGCCGCCGTGAAGCGCGACCTGGATTCCGTTCCCGAGGTGGATATCTCCATCAATCTGGGACGCGTGGTAATCAAGGGCGAAATCAGTAGCATTGAGCACTGGAAATACCTGCAGAAGGTGATTGCACTCTACAAGGACTCGGTGGCAAATCTGGCGACTTTCCAGCCGACCCCCGAGGTGATGATGTCTCTCAAGAAATCCTTTGAGAAGGCGGGGCTGAAGGTTCAGGACGATGCTGATACGGCGACTCCGGGGCCGGGAGTTCTCAGTGTGAAGTTTTCCGGCAACAACATCTTTGTTTCCGGGAGTCTGTACAGTCAGCGGGATCGGGATCGGATTCTGCAGATTGTGGAAGCTCAGAACTGGCTGACTGTCCGGACCGGCAAGGAAGGCGCGGAGGATTCACGCGTCCGGGCCGTGATTGACCTGACCGTGGTTCCCACCATGCTGGAACTCGATGTCATGTTTGTTGGAGTTTCCGAGAGCGAGGAAAAAATCATCGGGGTTAATCTGGTCAAGGCGGGATTGGTGGTATTGGATTCAACCTCCACGGCGTTCCAGGGAAAATTTGGCGCAAAGGATTCTTCGGGTTTGACGGGAACCTACACGATTAATAGCGGCCTGCAGGGGGCACTGAAGTTTTTTGCAGGTAGCGGGCCGGGGCGTTTCCAGTCGGCGGGTCATATGACCTTCAAAAATGATTCCCCTGAATGGCGGAACTTCCAGAGTGGCGGTAACCTGAAAGTGCGCACCGCCACCCGGGATGTGGTCGGGCTCACGGATATTCCCTACGGCTTGATCATGAAGGTCAGGGGCGGGCTCCTGGATCCGCAGACGGCGGCCGTGGATCTGAATCTCGAGCTCAGTTATCCCATCCCGGTGGGCAGCGATTATGACGTAAAGAAAAACAGCATTGAAACCACCATTAACTGCCCCATCGGGCAGACGATGGTATTGGGCGGCATGAAGAGTCTTGTTGAGCAGTCCAGCAACGAGGGAGTGCCCTTCCTGAGGAGTATTCCAGTGGTTTCCTTCTTCTTTTCAGAGAAGAACACGATGCTTCAGAACAGCAAGGTGTTGATTCTGGTCAGTCCCCAGATTGTCGGGGCCACAACCCCGTCCCGTCCGGTGTCCGAGGATACCGCGTCGACGCTCAAGGAATCCTCCACGCCGGTGGATCAGGCTACGAAACAGAAACGCGGACGCCGCTTCTTTTTCTTTTAAATCCCATGCCATTCCTAACCATCCTATCGCCGGATCCCGGAGCGCCTGAGCGGGTCATGCCGCTCAATCCGGCGATTGAGACCACGATCGGCCGGGCCCAGGAGAACACGGTGATGCTGAGTGACACCAAGGTGTCCCGATCGCATCTCGTGCTGGCCTGCGCCGGGGGTGTTGTGACGGCCACTGACCGGGGCAGTACATTCGGAACCTTGTTGAATGGACTGAAACTATCCGGGGCCGCACCCTTGAAAAATGAGGATCGGCTGACGATCGGTGGGTATACGCTGGTATTCAGCGCGGAGGATCCTGCGAAGGCTAAGGGAGCGGGTGCCGGAGGAGTGAAGAAGCCGGCGGGGAACAAGGATGAGCCCAATGATATCGTCATGGATCCCGCGTTCATGGCCATGGCCATGCTCTATACCGAAGAGATGATGGGCATGAAGAAGCGGATTCATGAGCAGGTTCTGTTCAAGCTCAACTTGCCTGAGATCGCCACCAAGCAGATTGAGGATGAGGAAATGCGCGCCAAGCTGGAGGTGGCCTTGGATCAGGTGTTGCGTGAGGTGCGTCATGAACTGCCCCGGGATATGGCAATTGATGTGCTTCGGCAGGCGTTGTTGGATGAACTGATCGGATTTGGCCCCATTACGCCGATGCTGCGGGATCCGTCGGTGGATGAAGTGATGGTGAATGGACCGGATCGCATTTTTATTGAGCGCAAGGGCCGACTGTACGAGACCGGAATGAAGTTTTTCGACAACCGGCACCTGATCACCATTATCCAGCGTATTGTCGAGCCGCTCGGTCGCCATGTGGATGAGGCGAGCCCGATGGTGGATGCCCGTCTTCCGGATGGCTCGCGTGTGAATGCCGTGATTCAGCCTCTGGCACTGGATGGACCCTCGGTGACGGTTCGGAAATTTTCGAAGAAAAAACTGACCACGGATGATTTGATCGCCTTCGGAAGCATGACGCAGGATATCGCCACCTTCCTGGAAGAGGCCGTGCGGGCCCGCCAGAACATGCTGGTATCGGGCGGAACCGGATCGGGTAAGACAACCCTGCTGAATGTGTTGTCCCAATTCATTCCAAGAGGGGAACGCCTTGTTACCATTGAGGATTCTGCCGAGTTGAAGCTGGATCACCGGAATAAGGTCCGGCTGGAGGCACGGCCGGCCAACATCGAGGGCCGCGGTCGCGTGGCGATCCGGGATTTGGTGATCAACGCGTTGCGCATGCGACCGGACCGGATCGTGGTCGGCGAATGTCGTGGTCCCGAGGCGCTCGATATGCTGCAGGCCATGAATACCGGTCATGATGGTTCATTAACCACCGTGCATGCCAACAATCCGCGTGATTCGTTGTCCCGTTTGGAAAACATGGTCATGATGGCGGGGTTTGAATTGCCGTCATCTGCGATTCGTGAACAAATCGCGTCGGCGGTGAATCTGATCGTCCAGCAGAATCGTCTGGTCGATGGAAGCCGCAAAGTTGTGGCGATTTCCGAGGTGACGGGACGGGAGGGAGCCACCATCCTGCTTCAGGATATTTTTGTGTTCGAGCAGAAGGGCTTTTCGCCTGAAGGTAAAGTATTGGGCCATATGGTGGCGACGGGAAACATTCCGCGGTTTATCGAGGAGCTCAAGCTTAAGGGTGATCTCCGGTTGAACATGAATGTGTTTGTGCCCAAGGCGTAATCAGGGGAAGGAGCGACAATATGGTGGATTTCCTTGCATTGATTCTGGTGTTCGTATCGGTCACCTGGATAGTCTGGGTGGTCACCCCGTTGCTGGCTCAGATCGGGTTGGAGCGGACTGCCGGACGGTACGTCAAGACCGACGGGAAACAGCAGGGTCCCATTTACCGTTTTACCACACCGGAGCGCCTTGCCCAGTCGTGCTGGTCTGCCGCCCTTCTGGGTGCGGGCATCCTGGCCTCTGTCCTGATTGCCTTCAATGTCCTCAATCCGTATATCCTGATTCCGGTCTGCCTGTTTTCCGCACTATTCTGCTACAACATTCCCAAGTGGTGGTTGAAGCATCTGATCAACAAGCGGAGGCGTCTGTTTGAGATGAGATTGACGGATCTGACCCTGGGATTGGCGAGTGGTCTTCGGGCAGGCGCGGCGCTTCCCCAGAGCCTGGAACTGGTGTCGCGCGATCTGGGCGGACCTATGACTGAGGAATTGACCCTGGTGCTTCATGAATACCGGTTGGGAATGGATCTGCCCGAGAGTTTGGGTCGGCTGTGTGAGCGGATGCCCGGCGAGGATCTCAGCCTGCTGGTGACGGCCATTCGCTTGACCATGCAGTCGGGCGGAAGTCTGGCTGAGGTTCTGGACAGGATCACGGATACGATTCGGGAGCGCACGGATTTTCAGGAGCGACTGCGAACCATGACGGCCCAGGGCCGGTTCGAGGCGATTGCCATGGCTGCGGCTCCGGCGGTTGCGTTTTTCATCCTGTTTTTCCTGGACAAGCAATTGATGATGCCACTGGTGAAGACCCAGATTGGCTGGTGCGCCATCGGGGCGGTTGTCGCATTGGAAACGATCGGGTTTTTCGTCATCAATAAAATCGTTACGATTGACGTCTAAGGGGGCTGCTATGGATGTTGTTGTCATACAGATGCTGGTGTTCCTCGCCATCCTGTTCCTTGTGATCGGGTTGAATGCGGTGATTCGGAGGGAAGACGTAACCCTTCCGGGGACGAAACCCATTATGTTCCGAGTGTTCCATTCCGAGGTCGGTACGCTGGGCAAAATGACGGGGCCATGGGCAGATCATACGTTTCCGGTGCAGACGCGGCAGCTGAGGAATGATCTGATCGCGGGAGCACTTCCTTTGGAGTCGGCGGATGTTCGCGGGATGCAGGGATTTTCCGGTGCCGTACTGGCGGCCGTCACCTGCCTCATGATTTTTATGTTAACCATGAACTGGGCGTATGCCTTTCTGGGGGGCATTCTGTTCGGGTTGACGGCCTGGTACTATCCGGTAGCCTGGGTCGGCCGCAAGGCTATGGAGCGAAAAAATAAAATGTCCAAGAGCATGCCCTACGCCATCGACCTGATCACGGTGGCGATGGAGGCGGGGCAGGATTTCGGAGCGGCGGTTCGCAATCTCGTGAATGACGGGCCGCATGGGCCGTTGCGGGACGAGTTTGGCGTTACCCTGCGCCAGGTGGAGCTGGGAAAATCCCGCATCGAGGCCCTCAAGGCGATGGCCGATCGTATTCAGCTGGATGAATTCCGCTCGCTGGTGACGTCGGTGGTTCAGAGCAGTGAGATGGGTGCCAGTATTGCGGCCACCCTGAAAATTCAGGCTGAAGAAATCCGGCGTGCCCGTTTCCACCGGGCGGAGCGCCAGGCGGCACGGGCCCCGTCCTTGATGTTGATTCCCACGGCCTTGTTCATCCTGCCTGCAGTCTTTATTATCATTGTGACTCCGATTATTCTCCGGGCGATGGATTCGGGAGTGGGTAAGTATTTCCAGAGTGGTGGAGGATGAGTATGTCGCTGAGTCTGACCATGGAAAAAGGCGAGCCGAAGGCGGCTGTGTATGTGCTGAAGCCCGGGGAAAACAGTCTTGGCCGGTCGAGTTCGGCCGGGGTGCGGCTGGGGTCCCCGGATATTTCGGGGCAGCACGCCAAGATCACGGTCACGGGCGATACCGCCGTGCTTGAAAATCTGAGCCGGTTTGGAACCCGTGTGGATGAGGTCGAGATCACCGCGCCCTTTACCTTGGTGCCCGGACAGCGGATTGGGATCGGGAAGGCGACCGTACTGGTGTTTCAAGCCGGTGATGAGGTACACGCTGCGCCCGCTACAGCGGCAGCGCCAGAAACCCGTGGAACGATGGCGGGCAAGGTAACTTATGCGGCCACACGACCCCTTGCCACGCCGATGCCTGTTGGCGCGATTCACGAGGCGGCGACCGGGAAGGGGATTCCAACCCGGGTGGCTGCACCGGTGGCAGATGATCGGACCCGGGCCATGCCGGCCGGCGGTGTCGAGGCTGAGCCGATGTCGCGACCTGACTGGACGACCGAGGTCGGGGCGGAGGGCGAGACCCGCGCCATGCAAACCCGTGCCGCCGCGCCGGAAGAAATTGAATTCCTCAAGGTTGCCGAGCAGAAAAAAGTCAAAACCCGCCTGATGCTGGGATTGGCCGTGGTCATTCCGTTGCTTCTGATCGTGATTATTTTCAGGCCCAGAACTCCGCCGCCGGAAAAGGAGTTTGAATGGCCGAAAAATGAGGCAGGGGAGTATCTGGATGGGTATGAAGCCGCACCCAGTGGCGGACTGAAGGACGGGGGATATGACCTCTGTTTTCCGGCCACACCCGGATTCAAAAAACGTTCCATCGCGGGCGGGGTGGTCGTGGAGTCGCTTATCGGGCGCGACCGGAATATTCCGGTAAGGGTTTATCTTCAGGAAGAACAGGATAAGAAATTCGCAGGGATGAGTCGTGCCGCCTTTGTTGAGGACTGGATCCAGCAGATGACGGCCAGCGGGGGGCGCTGGAATTTCGACCGGCCCTCGCCTATCGCTATTTTCCAGGGAAAGGAGAACGGGATTCCGGGAACCCGGATGACCTATCAGCGCGACGGAGAGGGAACCTGGTTCGGAGTGGCCACCGTGATCCGTCATGGAATCCGGCGCATTACCATCCGAGCCGAAGGGCCTGCCACGGAACGCGCCCGCGCGGAGCGGATCCTGTCGGCCCAGTTTTTCAGGCCTTCCCTGGATTTCCTGAGGGCCTACTGGGAGCCGGCCTCTGAATTGCCTAAAATGCTGGAAGCTGACATTTTGCGCCAGGTTCGCCAGGAACTTGACCGGATGGCTCCGGCTACCTGGATTCAAACCGAGTCCCTTCTGGCGGGCCTGCTGACCAAGGTGGTGGGGGTCGGAAACGCGGAAGTTGAAGCTGAGGCGGTTGGGATGCTGATCCGGTTGCGGGAACGGGAAGCGTTGTGGTTCAATAGCCAGCAACTCGCGTTTGATGCGGCGATCATGCAGGGAAGCTCCGGGAAGGCCCGGAAAATCGCTGAATTTACGAAGGGAATTTTCTCGAATCCAGAGGATCAGCGTTACTACACCGTGCGAAAATGGAAAGTGGAGTTTTAACCACCATGCTTATTCGATTGGAACACAACGGGAGGATCGTTCAGGAAATCAAGTCCGAGGAGATTTCAGGTGAACTCACCATCGGACGCAGCCACACCTGTACGTGGCCGGTTCCCAAGGAGGATACCGTGGCCAGTTCCCGGCACGCCTGTGTGTTTCTCAAGGGACGGACGGTTTGGCTTAAGGATCTTGAAAGCACGAATGGAACCTTTTTCCAGGGTAAAAAAATTGAAAAACGGAAACTGGGGCTAGGCGATAAGATTGGCATCGGAAATTGCACCCTGTGTGTGGAGGCCGACAAAACCGAAGGCGGTAAGGCGGTTTCCGAACTGATGGTGCTGACGGGTAAGACGCGGGGACAGAAGAAACCCCTGAATCCTCCTTCTTTTATCATCGGGTCTGATCCGTCTTCCTCCCTGGTGTTCCTTGACATGCTGGTCTCCCGTAAACATGCCGAGATCACCATCAAGGAGGACAATAGTTGCTGGATCCGCGATCTGGGCAGCAAGAACGGGACGTCCGTGAACGGGTTGGCGCTTCGGGATGACAAGGAGCGCCTGCTCAAGGATGGTGACCGGGTTGCCATTTCGCATTTGGAGATGGAATTTCATGACGGCGCCGTCAAACGTTCCAATAAGCAGGCGATGCTCCGGATGGGAATCCTGGGTGCTACTTTTGTGGCGGCGCTGGCACTGTTCTGGACTTATCAGCACCTGAGATCGCCGGCCGAGGCGTTTGTCCGCAAGGCCCGCCGTCTGGCCGCAGAAGAGCAGTTTACGCCAGCGTCAGCTGAGTTGGAGAAGGCCGTCAATGCCCGTCATTCCGCATCCTGTCAGGTGGCTATTGAGGATTTGCGGCGGTTATTGGGAATTTGGGAGACAACGGTCGGGCTTTGGACGGAAGCGCAACGATCTTTGACGCAGGGAAAGTGGACGCAGGCTTCGCGCGATCTGGGTATGTTGCAGGCGGCCCGGAAGGAAGCTTGGGAATGGAATGACAAGGCTCCGCTGGAAAAGGAAAATGCACTGCGCGCCAAACTGATGTTGGATTCGCTGTTGCATGCGGAATCCTCGATTGTTCGCGAGGATGTCGGCTATGAGGAGCTTGCGGAGGATAATGCGGCGGTGAAAAAGGCGTTGGCTGTTGTGAGTGCCGACACGCCCGCCAGCCTGGTTCGGTTGAAATCGGATTTGGATTCGATGCAGCGACGGCAGGAAATCCTTCTGGATGAGGGAAGCGGGCTGGAGAAGGCGTTGAATCGCCTGAAGGAAACCTATCCTCCCTATCTTGAGATTGTCACTGCGGTTGGGAAAGCCCGGAAAAGTTCGGAAGGTGCCCTGAAGCGGCGTGCGGAAGTTCTGTTTGAGCCCATTCAGGCGTTGTGGAAAAGCTTCACCAAGCTGAATGAAGCTGCCCAGTTGGCGCGGGAAATGGAATTTTCCAAGGCCATGGGGATGGAGTTGATGTTGCCTCCGGTAGATGCCTGCTCGATCGATTTGCGCGTATCACAGGCTAGGATGAATCTCGACAAGGTTTTTCTGAACCTGAAAAGCAAGGCCGGCCAGATGTCGTTTTTATTCAGCGAGATCGAGAAGCGGATCGGACGGGAAGGCGAGTCTGAGGTGATTAATGCGTTTCAAGATCCGCTCGTTATGGAGAAGGTGTTGTCGTGCGATTCATTGATGTTGCCCTTGCCCAAGCGTAGCCGCCGTGACGCGGCGGGAGAGTATGACCGGGTGTTGGGGGTGGAGGAGTTTTACACGCACCTGAGCGCCATGCCGGAGCAGGCTGATCAGGCCATGTTGTCGGATTTGCCATTTGTTTCGCTTCTGACGCAGGCTCGGGAAGCTCTGCAGAAGATTGAGACCCTTAAGCGGTTCCTGAACCAGCCGGACAACCAGTGGTTGGCGGGGGGGAAGGTGGGGGCGCAGATGAAGCGTTTGGACGCCATTCTGGCCCGGCGCGATGGGATCGTGAAGGAACTGGCGGAGCGGGTTGAATCAGGCTCCGGGCGTCAGGCGTTGATTGCCGGAGGCATCGTGGCCCGATTGACGACCATGCCCGGCACCGTGACCTTGAAGAGTCAGAAGCCGGAGGAGTGGATTGTCGCGGAACTGAAACGATTGCGTAGTGACCTGATGCGGCTCAACAGCGAATACACCATGGCTAATGCCGCCCGCCAGATTGAGATCCGCAGTGAAATCCTCAAAAGCGGTCTCCCGGGCGATCCCATGGTCCGCCGTATGTGGTCTATGAAAGACGCCGCCTCCCAGGAGCGGTAGGCGCGAAGCGTTTGGATTGCAGTAGCGAATTGACATTCGCCACAGCATAGTATACCCTCTTTGCCTGCCGGTGAGTCCCCGTAAGTCTCCGCTGGAAGTCCCCCTGAAAGAAATTATGCATCGTGCTGACCTGATTCGGAATGTTGCCATTGTGGCCCATGTTGACCACGGCAAGACCACCCTTGTGGATAAACTGTTCAAGCAGAGTGGCATGTTCCGCGACAACCAGGCAGTTGCCGAGCGATTGATGGACTCCATGGATCTCGAACGCGAGCGGGGGATCACGATAGCCTCCAAAAACGGCTCTTTCCTGTACGGCGACCATACCATCAACATTATTGATACGCCCGGACATGCCGATTTTGGCGGACAGGTCGAGCGGGTGCTGCATATGGCGGACGGCGCATTGCTGTTGGTGGATGCGCAGGAGGGTCCCATGCCCCAGACGTTCTTCGTGTTGAAGAAGGTGTTGGCTCGCAACATTCCGGTTATTGTGGTGGTAAACAAGATCGACAAGCCTGCGGCGCGGATCGACTGGGTGGTCAATCAGGTGTTCGATCTGTTTGTGAAGTTGAATGCCCACGATGCGGCTCTCGATTTTCATACGCTCTACGCTTCGGCAATAGGCGGGTTTGCCTCCGCCGACGCGCACAAGCAGGGAACCGATATGCGGCCCATTCTGGATGCGATCATCAAGTATATTCCCATGCCCGGGGGGGATTCCAGCGCGCCCCTTCAGCTTCAGGTCAGTTCCATTGACCATTCGCCCTTCATGGGGCGGCTCGGTATCGGCAAAA
>CAZOZF010000038.1:0-19678 GCA_964584205.1 uncultured Verrucomicrobiota bacterium | reverse complement strand
GCGGCCCTTCAGCAGTTGGTCAAAGAGAAGGTCCTTAAGCGGGAAGGTAACGGACGGCTCACGGTGGCCGCGCAACATCGCAAGGCAGGGTCCCGTCCCGTGATTGGGTTTGTGACGCCTTGCCATTTCTCCCCTGACTACGAGATATGGAAACGGGGACTTGATGGCGCGTTGGAGGGGTGCGATGTCACGCTTCGTCCCGTCTCGTATGCGCATTGGGGGGAATCCGCCCTCAGTGATGCTTTGGCTGGCTTTGACGGGATGTTTTTTATTCCGCCATCCGAAAAGATTCCAAAGTGGTTATCCACGAAAATGAAGAGCTCCCGTTGCCGGGTGGCCGTGCTGGACGAAAACGAGATCGACGCAGGATTGTTGTCGGTGGTCATGTTTCCGGCCCGGATGGAACTGAAGTTGTTTGAGCACCTGGCCAGTCTTGGCCATCGGCGGATTGACTGCGTGAATACCCAGGCCGAGGATGAGGTCATCAAGGATCGTATCGCGCAGTGGCAGGAATTTCTGGCGAAGAACGGACTCAGCGGCCAGTTGCGGTCGCTGACGATTCATCGGAGCATGGAGGCGGGGTATTCGCTCATTCGTGATGTCTTGCGCGAGGGGCGTCCGTTGGGAACGGCGCTGTTCTGTACGACCAGCCCGGCGGCGATTGGAGCCATGCGTGCCCTTCATGAAGCCAAACTGGAGATTGGTCGGGATGTGTCGGTATGCACGGTGAACGACGAGGGGATGGCGCCCTTTCTGCTGAAAACCCTGACCTCCCTGGAATCCCCGTCCCGTGCCCGGTACCTGCGCCCCGTGGTGGAGTGGATGTTGTCAGGAAAGAAATGGGATGGCTCTCTGCTGATCCAGCCGAAGGAGTTGTCGATTTATGTCGGCGAGAGCACTGGTCCCGCATCCCGTCACGACAAGGTTGTCGTTGCCGGGTAAACCATAATCCAGGAGATGAGTCGATGCCTTATCCACAACTTGATCGCGGCAAACTGATCGTCAAATCTCTTTTTCAGCGCGCCAACAAGCTTGCCATTGAACAGGACCACGTGAGTCCTGACCAGCAGCCTCACCTCCTAGGGTCTTCGGAAATGAAGACGATGGAGATGATTGTGGATCGGATCCGGGTTGCCCGCCGTGCCAACCGGGCCGTGGTGATGGCCTTCGGGGCACACACGATCAAAAATGGTTTGGCTCCTGTGCTGATCCGGTTGATGGAGCAGGGGTGGCTGACTCACCTGGCCACCAATGGAGCCGGAATCATTCACGACTGGGAGTTCGCTTACCGGGGCGAGAGCAGCGAGGATGTTAAGGGGAATGTTTCCCGCGGCGAATTCGGCATCTGGCAGGAAACCGGTTTTTTTATCAATCTCGCCCTGGTGGTGGGGGCGTATGAAGGATTGGGCTATGGGGAGTCAGTCGGGACCCTGATCGAGCGGGAAGGGTTGGATATCCCGTCCCGGGATAATCTAACATCTGAGATTTCAGATTTCAAATCCAGCGCGTCGACCGACCGGTTGGCGGCGGCGGTGGATTTGCTGGGGGTGATCCGGACGTTCGACCTGAAGTCAGGGTGGATGGCGGTGCCTCATCCCTTTAAGGCTTACAGTGCCCAGGCGGCCGCTTATCGGCTGGGGATTCCGTTCACGGGTCATCCCATGATCGGGCATGACATTATCTACAATCACCCCATGAACCACGGGGCGGCGATCGGGCGCACCGCGCTCCGTGATTTTCTTTCCTTTTCCGACTCCATCAGCCGGATGCAGGATGGGGTCTATCTATCCGTGGGCTCCGCCGTGATGTCGCCGATGATCTTTGAAAAGGCGTTTTCAATGTCCCAGAACCTTGCGCTTCAGAACGGAGCCCCTATTGACCGCCATTTCATCGGGGTTGTGGATCTTGCGGAATCGACCTGGGATTGGCAGAAAAACGGGGAGCCGCCCAAGGACAATCCCGCCTATTACCTCCGGTACTGCAAGACCTTCAGCCGCATGGGGGGCGAGATGCGGTATCTCTGCGCCGATAACCGCGATTTCCTGCTCACCCTCACCCGCCTGCTGGGGAAGAAGGAAGAATAAGATTACCACGGAGGGGGCGGAGGGTTGGGGGAGAGGAAGAAAAGAAAATGTTGCGGCATTTTCGTTCGGGAGTACCCGAGCCAAAAATGCCGCAACACCGTTCCTTGAGGGGGAGGGGATGAGGGTGGGGTTAAGTTATGTGACGAAGCGACGAATCCCCTGTTTCATGGCGAACACGTTGAAATTCAGAAGCAGTCCAATACGGCAACGCGTGAGTCGCATATAGGTAAGCAGCTGAGATTCATGAACTGGCAGAAGTTCTGAGACGGCTTTAATTTCTACAACAACCTGTTTCTGTACGAGAAGATCGAGACGCAGGTCATCACCCACTTGAACGGTTTTGTACAAAAGCGGAATCGAGACCTGACGTTCAAACGCAATAGTCCGATTTCTTAATTCTTCACATAGACTTCTCTCGTAGATTTCTTCGTACAGGCCGGGCCCCCAGTATTTATGAACATCAATAGCCGCTCCAATAATTCCTGCCGTCAATTCCTCGTGAATAATCACTCTTGCCTCGTTTGTTATATCAAGGCTAAATATAACAAATGACTAAACGCTATCGCAAGACATTATTCTCGCCGCCAAAACCCCACCCTCATCCCCTCCTCCTCAAGGAAGGGTGTTGCGGCATTTTAAAGGGGGTGTACCCGCCCCCTTTAAAATGCCGCAACATTTCTCTTTTCTTCCTCTCTCTCAACCCTCCGCCCCCTCCGTGGTGAGTCTTTTCTTTTTCTTCTCAGCACAGCACGTCGCGTTTACCGGCCCTGACTTGATCGACCAGAGCTTGGGAAATGGAGCGCGGCTTCGGATCCATCGCGGCCAGCGTGTTGGTGATGAGTCTTTCGCCTACGGCCCGGGTGGCGGGGCTGCCATAATCGAGCAGGTATTCCTCGAATGTGGACAGGGCGTTGGGGTCGCAGTGATGTTTAATGTCACCCGGCTTCGCCAGATCCATGAAGTCCGCACCCGTGCGGCCCAGCCGGTAGCAGCCGGTGCAGAAGGAGGGAATATACCCCAGTTCCGCAACATCCCGCACCACCTCATCCAGGTCACGATGATCGCCCAGCGAAAACTGGCTCCGGTCTTCCTGTTCCCCGTCGCCATACCCGCCGGGATTGGTCCGGCTTCCGGCCGAGATTTGGGAGACGCCCAGCGCAAAGGTTTCGCGACGCAGACTCGCGGTCTCGCGGGTGGACATAATGATTCCCGTGTAGGGAACGGCCAGTCGTAAAATGGCCACAATTTTCCGAAAATCCACATCTGAGACTGGTTTCGGGGGATGGTGGGCGGTATCGGATCCCGCTGCCGGTTCAAGCCGCGGAACGCTGACGGTGTGGGGTCCAACTCCAAACTCTTTCTCCAGGTGGCGGATGTGCTGCATCAATGCCAGGATTTCAAACCGCCAGTCGCACAGCCCGAACAGTACACCAATTCCAATGTCATTAATTCCCGCTTCCATGGCCCGGTCCGGCGCGGTCACCCGCCAGTCATAATCCGCCTTTTTCCCAGCCAGGTGAACCGACTTGTAAGTGTTACGGTGGTAGGTTTCCTGAAACAGCTGGTAAGTCCCGATGTTGGTGGCCTTCAATAGTTTGAATTCGTCGGACGTCAGCGGGGCGACATTGACATTGACCCGGCGGATTTCCCCTGCGCCTTCGCCCCGGATGCCATAGACGGTTTCAATGGATTTCAGGACATAAGAAAACCCCTCGCGCGGGTAGGACTCCCCCGCGACCAGTAGCACGCGTTTGTGGCCCTGGCTGATGAGGATCCGGGTTTCCTCGGCAATTTCCGCCTGGGTCAGCGCGCGCCGCTTGATTTCAGTATTACGCGCGCGGAAGGCGCAGTACAGGCATTCATTGGCGCACAGGTTGGAGATGTACAACGGGGCGAAGATCACCAGGCGTTTTCCGTAAATCTCGTCCTTGACCCGTTTGGCGGCGGCAAACAGCTCGCCCAGAAGTTCGGGATCGCTGAGCGACGACAATTCCGCCACCTCGTTTAACTCCAGGCCCTTCATCAGGAGCCCTTTTGCAAGGATGGCACGGATCCGCCCGGAATCCGGATGGAGTACCGATTCAAGCGTCGCCTGAATCACGGTTTCGTCGATGGGTGTTGGATGAGTCATGATAGTCGTCTCCTTAAAACTTTGAAATGATACTACGGCGGGGGCAATCAAGACAAGGGGAGAATGACGGGCATGAGTTGAAAAAAGGCGGCATTATTGGTAATGAAGGATGCTTTGACAGGAGAAGACCCCATGATTTTGGATACACTTGAAAATGCTGATCGATATGTACCGCTTCACCCCGCTTTTGCTTCGGCCTTTGAATGGCTTCGGGCGCAGGTGCCGGGCGGGCTTCCTGCAGGACGCACGGAAATTTCAGGAGATCGACTCTATGCCAGTGTCATACGGGAAGACGGACGGGGACAATCTGCCTCAAAACTCGAAACCCATCGCCGTTACATTGATATTCAGTACCTGGCAGAGGGCTCGGATCTCATGGGGTGGGCCCCTGCCGGGCAGGGTTTGAAAGCCCTCGGCTATGACTCCGCCAAGGATCTTGAATTTTACACGGATCGGCCTGAAATTTGGATTCACGTGCCTGCCGGGCATTTTGCCGTTTTTTTCCCCGAGGATGCTCACGCCCCCATGGCCGGCACAGAGGCGATGGTCAAGCTCGTCGTTAAAGTCGCCGTTTAATTTCTTTCTTCCGGGACCAGGCACTTCGAACCTCGTCCAATGAGATCCTCCCGCCCCGCCATCCGAAGGGCTTCCCGGGCTTTACGGTGAAAGGCGGGGTCGTGGAAGAGGAGCAGGGCGCGTTGCAGGGCTTTTTCATGGTCCGTGCGTGCGACATAAACCTGTTCGCCGGTCATGGGATCTTGTCCGGTATGGAACATGGCGGCGGCGACGGTCAGGGGCGCGGGGTAGAAATCCTGAACCTGCTCGGCCCGGATATTCTCCCGCTTGAGGTACAGGGCCAGATCAATCATGTCGGCCAGGGTGCAGCCGGGATGGCCGCTGATGAAGTACTCGACAATCTGCTGGGGCTTGCCTGCCCTGGCGGAGGACTCCGTGAATCGGCGGACAAACTGCCGGTACGTGGCGACGGTGGGTTTCCCCATCAGGCGCAGGACGTTTTCGGCAATGTGCTCGGGCGCAATCTTCAGCCGTCCGCAAACATGGTGTTGTGCCAGTTCCTCGATATAGCTCAGCGGCTCCTGCGCCAGAGCAAGATCGAACCGGATGCCACTGGTGATGAAAACATGGTTCACGCCCGGCAGTTTCCGGGTGGCCCTGAGTAACTCAAGTTGGGGGCCGGAATCGGTTTCGAGATGGGGACACAACGAGGGCGCCAGACAGCCTGGTCGTTTGCAGTGGGCGCCCCCGTTCCGGCAGCGTGTGCCGTACATGTTGGCTGTGGGCCCGCCCAGATCACTGAGGGTGCCATGGAAATCAGGGCGGGTGACGAGCCGCCTGACCTCGTTCAGGATGTTGTCCCGGCTGCGTGACACAATGGTTTTTCCCTGATGGGTGGCGATGGCGCAGAAGGCGCAGGATCCATAGCACCCGCGATGGGTGGTAATGGAGTCTTTGATCATGTCGTAGGCCGCAATTTTCGCCTTACCGTAGAAGGGGTGCGGGTGCCGGGTAAAGGGAAGCGAGTAGATTTCGTCGAGCGTGGCGGTGGAGAGAGGGGGAGCCGGCGGATGAACAACCAGAAGCCGGTCACCCTGCGGCTGAACGAGAGTGGCGGGGGTATCGCTTGCTGAATTAAGCATGATTACCCGTGTCATCAAGGCAAAATCGTCCTTGTTTGCAGAGACGTTCTCAAAGGATTTGAGATTGGGGATTTCAGATTTCTGACTTCTGATTTCCGCTGTTCCCGGAATGCCGGACAAGGGCTCTTTATGATCCAGTCGTCTTGCCACCTCGGCGATGGCCTGCTCGCCCATTCCGTACACCAGTAAATCAGCCTTGGAGTCGAAGAGGATTGAACGCTTCACGCTGTCGGTCCAGTAGTCGTAGTAGGGAAACCGCCGCAGCGACGCCTCAATCCCTCCGATAATGACAGGGGGAGGAGATTGTTGATTGTTGATTGTTGATTTCAGATATGAAATTTCGGATAGCGGACTTCTGACTTCTGACTTCTGACTCCTGACTTCTGTCTTGAACGCCTGCCGGACTTTGGTGACGTAGACAATGGTGGCGTTTGGGGGGCGCAGGTCGCCCTGACCTTCGGGGAGATAAGGATCGTCCCGGCGTCGTTTCCGCATTACCGTCAGGCGGGCGAGCTGGCTGTCGAGATTGCCGGCGGTGACCCCCCAGAACAGGCGGGGCGGACCGAGGACGCGAAAGGCCTCGACGTTAGCGGGATCGGGTGCGGCAATAATGCCCACCCGATATCCCCGTGACTCGAGCCATCGTCCGATCAGGGGCGCCCCGAAGGAAGGATGATCCACATAAGCATCGCCGGTAACCAGAATGATGTCGCACTGATCCCAGCCTCGCGCGTCCATCTCGCTCCGCGAGACGGGTAGCGCGGTTATAGGTTTAAAGACACCCATCAACTCTTCTCTCGCCTTTTGCGCGCCGAAAACTCCGGGGCCTCCTTGATGCAGGTTCCGAGGATGGAAAGGGATTTCTTGAAGAGGTTCCAGCTGTCTTTTTTCAGGGTGAGAGGATCTTCCCCGACATTGTCCCAGCCGCGTGCGGTCAGGTTGTCTGGCGGAATGGCGACTTTATCCCAGTTATGGAACAGGCGGCCCCAGGGACTATGCAGGATATCATGAACCAGTTTCTGGTGGGTGGGATACCAAAAGGAGTCATGATAGATCACGCTGGCGATATAGGCCCACGGGGCGAGGACGGTTTTCAGGGACCATTCAATCGGCTTGCGCAGGGGACCCCAATAGATCTTATGCTGCATCTTGCTGGCAAAAGTCATTTTTTTGAAGGGGCCGACAAAATTCCAGTTTTCCTTCAGGAGGCCCGGATCGCCCACAATTTCAATGTCGCGTACATCGCCGCACCCGAGTCCCCGTTCATGGGCCAGACGGATGAACTTGATATCCTGGAGCGGGTCGAAGCCCATGAGCCTGGCGGCAACTGCGTCAATGGCGACCTGGTCGGATGAGGCCAGGATGACGTTCTTCACATGGGGGATCATACAGCGGGGGCCGGGTCCGTCGCCGGCAAAGGTTCCATCCATGACGGCAAAGATGCCGGGATGGATCTTTTTCTGGATCATGAGGAGATCGACGAGGGTTTCGTGGATGACGGGGTGGGTCCAGTGCCGGTGTTCATTCAGGAGACCGCCGAACGCGTTTTTCATGGCACCGGTGGTGGTGGTGAATACATGGGTTTTTACGGTGGGAAGGTGGATGATGTTTTCTCCGATGAACCGCTTCGGAATCATGAACCCGTCAGGATAGACCTGGTTCAGGCAGAGAAACTTGTCCGCGATGGAGCCTACGGCATCCCGGACATTAATCCAGGGTTCGTCGCCTTCGTAGAGGTGGACATTTCTGAGGCCGTGAGCCTGAACGACGTTGAGGTGTTTGTTTTCCCGTTCGCCGAGATGGGCATCGATGACAACGGTCCGGTTGTGGCAGGCGTGGATATTGGAGGAGGAATAGCCATCGCGTTTCAGGGCGCGGATAACGCCGTCCAGCTGCCAGGGGGTGGTGGAGCTGGCGGGGTAGAAGAAGTGCCAGCTGATATTCACCTTGAGCGCGGTGTCGGCTTGTTTGGAGATCACCTCCTGATAACCGGCCAGGTTCATCAGCCGGTGAGTGTCGTCCAGTACGCTGGCGGGGGAGGTCCGAAGAATGGCAACTTTAGATTTTGTCATGCCAGCACTATACAAAAACAGCCCCATAACGGCAAGCGGAGAGCGGGGTTATTTATGGTAATGGAGGGCGGAATTCATGTATAAGCGCGTATAAATAGAACTCACGGATGACGAAAAGCATGGCTGAATCGATCATATTTCCAAAAGGGACGCTGGTTCTGGTGACCGGGGCGACCGGGTTTACGGGGGCGGTTTTAACGCGAAAACTGTGCGAACGGGGGGCGCGGGTTCGGGCGATTGCCCGGGCTTCGTCCAAGCGTGACGGGCTGGAAGGGTTGCCGATTGAATGGATCGAGGGGAATGTCTATGACCCGACGACTGTTGAGCGGGCTGTGGCCGGGGTCGAGATCATTTTTCATGTGGCGGCAGCCTACCGCGAGGCGGGGATAACGGATGAGACCTATCGCAAGGTCCATGTTGAAAGTACCCAGCTGCTGGCGCAGGCGGCGCTCAAGAATCCCGGCTTCAAGCGGTTTGTCCATGTGTCGACCGTGGGGGTTCACGGTCATATTGAAAACCCGCCCGCCAATGAGGAGTATCCGTTCAGTCCGGGTGATGTCTACCAGCAGACCAAGTTGGAGGCGGAACTGTGGATTCGTGACTTTGCCCCGAAGCACGGCCTGCCCTTTACGGTAATCCGGCCGGCCGCGATTTACGGGCCGGGCGATAAGCGGCTTCTCAAAATTTTCAAGATGGCGGCGTGGCCGCTGATTCCGGTGCTCGGTAGCGCACGTGGCCAGCTGTATCATCTCATTCATGTGGACGACCTGACGGAGATCTTCATCCTGGCGGCCATTCATCCCCAGGCGGTGGGAGACGTGTTTATCGGGGGCGATGCTGCGGCACTGGCGCTGGCGGACATTCTGCGGATCATCAGTTCCGAGTATGGTCGCAACGCAAGGCTGATCCGTATCCCCGTGTGGCCCTTCTTTTGGGCGGCGGCGGTGTGCGAGGCGGTGTGTCGTCCGTTCGGCTGGGCACCCCCCATTTACCGGCGCCGGGTGGCCTTTTTCACCAAGGATCGTTCCTTCGACACCTCTAAATTGAGAAATCGGCTGGGCTATATTTATGGCCGGACGACCCGGGAGGGACTTCGAGCGACGGCACGATGGTATCGCGAACAGGGGTGGGTGTAACATGGCGGGCACAGAAACCGGAAAACGGCGATGGGTCATTGGCGCTCTGATTATTCTTCTGGTGATGGCTTGGGGATTGCGAATGCGGGGGATCGAGTGGCCCTTGCTTCATCCGGATGAATACAAGATTTCATCCTGGGCCACCTGGATGGAGGAGCATTCAAGAACCTTGAGTCCTTCCTATCCCGGCGGCTATTTCCATCTGATCAAGCCTGTGTTGCTGATCAAAAACGCCATACTTGACGGGGGTGCGGCCTGGCAGACTTTTCTGGGGCACGGGGATCTGTTGACCCGTCCTGAGATGGATCAGACTTTCCTGCTCCGGAAGATCAATGTGGGCCTGGCCTTGCTGACGGTTCTGGTATTTTACGGGCTGGCCTTCCGCGTGACCCGGAGCCGGATGGGTGCGTTCGCCGCCGCCGCCTTTCTGGGTTTGTCCGGCTTGCATGTTCAGCATTCCCACTATGCCGAAACGGATATTGCGATGGTGTTCACCCTGACGTTGGCTCTTTACGCATGGGCCAGAGTGTATGAGCGGGGGCAAATCGGCTGGTTTGGGGTGGCGGCCTTTCTGACAGGACTGGCCATCGGAACCAAATACACCAATCTTCTTCTGGTGCCTTGCTGGATGGCGGGACTGTTTTATTGTTTCAGGGCGAAGCCGGGCGGGAAGCCGGGGCGACGTTTAGCGGGGCTTATTTTGGCCGGATTTCTTTTGGTATCGGCAGGGTTTTTGTACACCAATCGACATGTGTTGGAGGGGGTTGAGTTCTGGGGCAATCTTCAGAAAGCCTGCCAATCAACTTATTCCGAGCGTGCCGGATTGCTGGGACAGGCGGGATCCGATCACCATGCCGCATTGCGGTCAAACTGGAATACGTTGATTCAAAATCAGGCTGATATCAATCCGTTCTGGGTGTTGTTTTTTATTCTGGGGGCCGGGTTTGTCTTTTGTTCGCGGTATCGTCGTTATGGCTGGGTGAGCGGGATTCCGCTTGGGCTTTACGTGTTCTATTTTCTGAAAGTGGCGCCCTGGGTACGGGGACAGGAATTCATGGTGTTTTTTCCCTTCGCGGCGGTGTGGATCGCCATTGGCGTGAAAGAAAGCCTGGATTGGTCGGCGCGGCGAAAACACGGCATTCTTGTCGCGAGCGGGGTGGTGGCGTGCCTGCTGATCGCGTGTGCATACAGTGGTATTTCAGCCCTGCGTTGTTCCAGTGTGTTTGCCATGCCGGAAGCACGGGTGCAGGCGTTGCGATGGTTGTATGGGCATGCGCCCCTCCAGAAACGTGTGGGAGTTGAGGATTATACGGTTCCGGCCTGTCGTCTTTTCAATTCGGCCGATGCCATCGGGCAGATTGAATGGTTGACGCCGGAACAACGCGCTCAGTTGCCCCTGGATTATCTGCTTCGCAATGTGTCGGCCACGGGGCGCGGGACAGTCGATCCCCGGACTCATGAGTTGTATCCGAATTATGCAGCCAACGGATTGGAATTTCAGAAGCAGGCCAGTCGATTATGCGTCTGGGGGCCGGAGTTGTCCCGGTTTGCCTTTGCGGGAAACCAGCTGGAGTGGTGGGAAACAAAGCGGGAGAGGCCCACGATTACCCTGGCGTCACCCCTGTTCCGGCCCATTATGATTAACCGCCTTCCTTGTGTGACGGTGCCCCTGACGGAAGGCGGCGCGGGGAGTATGTCGGGCTTGTGGGTGGATACAACGCGACGTGATTTCGTGGTTGGTGGAATCACTCGGGCCCGCCGTACGATGTATGTTGTTTTACAAGCCGAGGAACGTGCGGCTGAGGTTGTGGTGAATGGCATGGGGGATCGGCATACGGTTCATCTGGAGCCTTATGATGTGGCGGTGGTGCCGGTGAAGCGACCTTGGTATATGCCGAGAGTGTCTGAATACGATGTGATTTCAATCCGGGCCCGGCCGCAGGAGCACATCCGGTATTTTCCTTGTTACGCTCAGGTGGCTCTCGATTCCCGGGATGTGGCGATGATGCTTTTCCAGAAAGGATACGCGGACCGGGCGTTGCAGTGGCTGGCGCGGGAACCGGGACCGGTCGGCGGGGAGTGGCTTCGATATGCTTGCGCGGTGGAACAGCAGGACTGGGTATTGGCGGACTCTCTTGAGGCGGCGGCTCTCAGGCAGCGGAGTGAGCTGGACGAGGCTCGCGGCGTGTCGCCGGAACAGCTGGTGTTGAATGGAGGCACAGGCACGGGATATCAGGATCATTCGAGACTCCGGTGGCCTTTACCGGATACGGGGCGGAATGGGGTTGGTATGACCCTTGCGCCGATTTCCCTGCGGATGGACATGACGGAGGACAAAACGAAATTTTCCTGTTTCTGGAAGGCACCGTTCCGGCTGGCACCAGGCGCCTATACGATCCGGGGATGGGTGAAGTCGGGCTCGCCTGTGGCCTTAGTCCAGCCTTGGAAAATTACAGTAGGGGATTTCTGCCAGAAGAGCGTGGATTCAGTCACGCTGGAATCCGGGGACGCGACGGAATGGATCCGCCGGATTACCGTGGAACGGGAACAGGATGTGACGCTTGTTTTTGAGTCCGGACAACGCGGCGGGGAGATTGAAATATCGGCGGTTGAAATGCGATGGAATGAGGACGGATTCTTTAGCGCCGAGCTTGGGGTCTTGAATAGGGCCGTGAAGGAACATGCCCTTCACCGGCAGGAGGGCGGGATGACCTCTTCAGGAAAAGGACTGGGTGTTTTTTATCCCTGGGTCAAGTTGATGAAAGCGGAAATGGTGTCCGGCGGAATACTCAGACTTCAATTTGAAGCGCTGAAAGACAAGGCTCCTCCGTTAAAATTGATCGCCTATCGAAAGGCTTTTACTGGGCCGAAAAAATTCAAGGAAACTTCGCTTCAAACCCTCGGCAAGGGGAAGGGGGATTCTGTTGTTCTGGAAATCCCCCAGCCTGCGAATACCCGTCTTTCTGAAATCAGCCTCCGCGTGATGGCCGACCAGAAATGGGTTTTTGCCCCACTTTATGTGGAAGGAGCCCGGGATGGCCGACTCTGGTTAAAGGAATAGAAGAGGGGATTGGTCTTGTTTCATGGGGTGAACTTGCTGTAGGTTTCCACCGTGTATGAATTAGTGAAAGGGAAAGTTATATGATAAAGCATACTGTTTGGATGGTGGGTTTTCTGGTGATGGCCAGTGGTGTGATTCAAGCCCAGGAGCCGACGCTTAATGTTCAGCCGCCTGTGGCCGCGCCGATACTGGATGCCGCAACAAGTCCGGCGACCGTTGTTGAAATCCCGGTTGTGACCAATGCCCCGGTTGTTGTCCCTGATGCCCCGGTTGTGACCAATGCCCCGGTGGTTGTCCCCGACGTCCCGGTTGTGTCTGTTGTCCCGGTTGTGCCTCATGTGCCCGCCGAGACTGCGGTTGCGGAGACCCCTGCCTTCGTCTGGCAAAATACGTCCTGGCAGGTGGGAACACGTTATACCGAGGTTCAGCTTCAGGATAAACAACGGGGAACGCCCGGGAACGACTCGTTTTTCGGAACCATTTCAGATATTACCGAAAAACAGGATAGTGTGCCCAATAAGGTGTACGCTCAATATCGCCTGTTCGAGTCGCCTGTCTGGATCGGAATCAGTTATGATCATGTTACGGCTCAGACCATGGATGACAGCAATGGCGACGGGGTTCCGGATTCCGGTGGCGGCGATGGGTCGGAAGAAATTCAGGGCGTTATTCCGTATGTGCAGGCGGCATGGGACAATGAGTCCCGTTTTACTCCCTATATTCAGGCGGGTATCGGATTTTATGAGGCCAAGTTCGTTCCGAATTCAGCCTGGGGCAACAATGGAGAGCGTTATGTGAAGGCTTCAAGCAATATCACAGGGATCGAGCTTGCGGGCGGTCTGAATGTGAGACTGTATCAGAATCTTTCCGCTGATATCTTCGCGAAGACCATGCAGGTCGATGAAATTTCGGGAGATTGGTATTTCAATTACGGCAGAAATTACGGCGGCCCCTATGTCATGACGATGAGCTATGTCGCCTACGGCGCCGGATTGAATTACCGGTTCTAAAGATGAGTTGTCGGGTTGTTAAGTTGTCCGGACTTTTGGCGATAGGGTTGCTGGCTATTACGGTGGCTTGGTTCTGGAGCCAGAAGGATAAGACGATTGATGTCCCGATCCTGATGTATCATCGGATCGGGGATACCTGCGATTCTCCCTGGTGGGTTACCGTCCGGGATTTTGAGACCCAATTGGCGTCATTACAGGAGCAGGGCTACCAGAGCATTCTGCCTTCCCGTCTGGTGGCGCATCAGCGCTGGGGGTGGTCTCTGCCCCGCAAGCCCATCATCATCACCTTTGATGACGGGTATCTCAATGTCCTTGAAAACGCGGAGCCGCTTCTTAAGAAGTACAGGTTCCAAGCCGTCTGTTTTCTCATTACGGGCATGGTGAGCGAGACCCCCGAAACCCGGAAGAGTTGGGAGGGCACTCCGCTCTTGTCCTGGCCGGAAGTCCGTGCCATGCAGAAGCGGGGAACCGTTCAATTTGGCGGGCATAGCCGGATGCATCCAAATTTGCGGGCGATGGCGGATCCGTATGGCGAGATTTCGGGTTGCTATCGGGATTTGAAAAAGAAAGGGGGCTTCACGCCGGAAGGGTTTTGCTACCCGTCGGGACAATTCAAGCCGGAGACCCTGGTGTGTGTGAAACGCGCCAAATTTACGACGGCCGTGACCTGTGAAGATGGTGTTGCCAAGCTGGCACCCGGCGTCGGGTTGTTTGAATTACCGCGCGTAACGGTGATGGGCGGCTGGCATCGGTTCCATATCGAGGCCAAGGCGGCGGGTGCGTCGGGAATTTCTGTCGAGGTGTCCAAAGAGGGGCAGCCGTTGAGTGTTGTTCCGCGGTTGATTCCGGCAAAGGGCGCGTCCTCATTTCTGTCAGGCTGGCTCCCTCCTGTCCAAGTGTCGACTAAGCCAGTTCTTCTGACTTGGGATATTCCGGAAGTGGAACGGAACGGAACTCCGATCCTGGAATTATGGGATATGTTTCACGTCGTTCTGATGTATCGAGTTGGAATTCCGTAAGCGACTCGAAGTGGGCGGTGCGGGGGAAAAGATCAAAAAGCTGGGAGGAGTGGATTGAATAGCCGCCTTCCTTCAGCCAGGCGGCGTCTCGAACCATGGTGTCGGGGGCGCAGGAAATATAGAGTAGCCGACGCGGCTTGTGTTTGAGGATTTCCTGAACCAGTTTCCGCCCCAGTCCGCTTCGCGGCGGATCGACGATCAGGGCGGCCCGATCCGGGTGCTCCAATTCAAAGTCAAGGATACCTTCCTGAGCCGTCGCCGCTTTCCACCGGGTATTGTTAAGCCCCAGCTTCCGGGCGTTGTGTTCGGCCGCCTTGATGCCCGGCCCATCCAAATCAATTCCAAGAACCTTCGGAATGCCCAGAGTCGCCGCCGCCAGGGCAAATAAGCCCACGCCACAATAGAGATCGATCACGGTGTCGGGCAAGTCGGCCTTCAGTCGCTCCATAACGGCGGTCACCAGTCGGTCGGCCATGGCCGGATTCATCTGGTAGAAACTGTTGCGAGGCACGGAGAGCGGACCGATAACCGAGGATTCAACAAGCCACACATCTTTTTCCGACGCCCGGTTCCGCCACCACTGGGCGCCGTCCTGTTCCGTCCACCGGAAGGTGACGGTCATGCCATCCCTCAAAGTCCGGAAAAACGAGGGGTCGCCGCGGCGTTCCTTTAGGATTTCATTTAACGGAGCTGCGGCCAGAGGACAGGCGGGAACATCCAGGACGGTGGTGTTGTCGGCCATGAAATAGCCCAGTCGCATGTCCTTCCCGTCGGCCTGGGCATGGAGTGCCATCTTGTTCCGATAGCCAAGCGGCGAGGGGGCGGGAACGGGTGGCAAAAGTTCGAAGGTCTGTCTGGCAAGCAGGTTCCTGAGCTGTTCGTTTTTGATGCGGACTTCTTCCTCGTAGTCAGCATGCTGGTAACAGCAACCGGGGCAAAAGGTGACGAGGGGGCAGGTGGGTTTAAGGCGGTGGGGGGAGGCGGTCAGGATTTCGAGGGGTTCGGCTTCCAGGAAATCGCCCCGATCCCGAGTGATCTTGACCCGAACGGTTTCGCCGGGAAGAACGCCGGGAACAAAGCAGACTTTCCCATCCAATCGCCCGATGCCGCGACCGCCGTAGGGAAGGTCGGTGATGGTCAAGGAAAAAACCGAACATTGAACATTGAACATTGAACATCCAACGTTTAAGGGGAGGGGATTTTTGGCAATAGTACTTTTTTGTTCGACGTTCAATGTTCAATGTTCAATGTTGGACGTTCGTCTGTTTCGCTTTTCTGTCGTTTTGTCCCGGCGTACAGCGTAAAGGCCAGGAGCCGACATTCGATATTGGCATTGAAGAAGAGAATGCGGCGGGAACTGCGAAGGCCGACTTTCTTTCCGAGAACGAGGTTTCCGGTAAAGACGTAACCGGTGTAGCCGCCGCATTTTTGTTTGAAGAAATCGCCAATCCGGCGATACACGGGCTCGAGTTCAATTTCATCACCCATACGCTCGCCGTATTCCGGGTTGAACAGGACCACGCCACCGCCTTCGGGTAGCGGGGTATCGGCGAAGTCGCAGCTGGTGAATTCGATCAGCTGCTCCACGCCTGCGGTGCGGGCGTTCTGCCGGGCGGCCTCGACGGCATCGGTGCGGATATCGGAGGCAATGATTTTCCCGGTGAAGGGCCGCTTGGGGAGCACCCGGGCTTCCTGTCGGATTTTCTGCCAGGCGACGTCATCAAATCCCTTGAGGTGCATAAACCCGTAATTGCTACGGAGCAGGCCCGGAGGGCGACCCTGTGCCAGTAGCGCGGCTTCGATGGCGAGTGTGCCGCTGCCGCACATGGGGTTGATGAAGTTGCCTTCTCCGGTCCAGCCCGTGGCGCACACGACGGCGGCGGCCAGAGTTTCGGCCATGGGGGCGGCCATGGGGATCTTGCGGTAGCCCCGTCGCGACAGGGCCTCGCCTGAGGTGTCGATGTAGAGCTTGGCGTCGCCCTGGTTCCAATACAGGAAGATAACCGTTCCGCTCCGCTCATTGCCTGAGTCCGGGCGCACGCCGGTTTTGGCGCGAATCCGATCCACGATGGCATCCTTGGTTTTGACGTTGGCAAACCGGCTGTCCCGGATGGACGGGGTATTGATAAACGAGGTGACGGTGAAATAGCCGTTATCGGGGATAATGTTTTCCCAGGGGATCGTCTGGATCCGGGTGTACAGGTCGTCCGGCTGGCGTGCCGTGAACCGGTCAAGTTCCAGAAGCACCCGGTTCCCGGTATGGAGCACCAGGTTGAGCCGCATGGCGTCGGCAAGAGTGCCGCTGGTTTCCACGCCCGCATCCAACTCGGCCTGGATAGGGAATCCGAGCGCGGTGAGCTCCGCCTTTAGGTAAGGTGGAATGCCCTTGGCGCAGGCAATGAGGAGGGTAAATACGTTAGACGTGAGAGGTGAGACGTGAGGGGATTCATCATTCATCATTCATCCTTCATAATTTCCTATGTGCCAGTGCAGGAATGCGGCGGCGGGTGTTTTCAAGCGTGGTTTTATCGAGCGTCACCGTGATGGCCTTTTCGCCCTCCTCGAGACGCTCCATGATATCGCCCCAGGGTCCGACGACCATGCTGTTTCCGTAGCTGGCGATGCCGGTGTGGGGATTGGTTCCGCATTGATCGGGGGCCACCACGAAACATTGGTTCTCAATGGCCCGGGCCCGGAGCAGGATTTCCCAGTGATCCTGTCCGGTGCGCTGCGTGAAATTGGAGGGCAGGAAGAAGAGGTGTGCGCCCTGTGACGAGTAATGCCGGAACAACTCGGGAAAACGCAGGTCGTAACAGATGGCCATGCCGCATTGCCAGCCGTCGACATCGGCGATGACGGGGGTCGAGCCAGCGGTCCAGAGGTCGCTTTCGCGGATGACCTCGCCGGAATCGAGTTCCGCCTCGAACAGATGGATTTTCCGGTAGGTGGCAGCGACTTCGCCCCGGCGGTTGAGCAGGACGCTGGTGTTGTAAGTGGCGGATCCGCTGGTTTCAACGATGCTCCCGGCCAGTACCCAGGCGTTGTGGCGGTGTGCCACCGAAGCCAGAAGATTCATGAGCGGACCGGTGAGCGGCTGGGCGGTGTCCTGATAGTCCCGGTCGCTGCCCCGGATGGCGAAGACCTCGGGAAGGGCGATCAGGTCGGTGGTGCCGATCCCGGTAAGGAGTTGCTTCAGGCGACCGAGATTGGCCTGGATGTTACGTCCGGCATTGATTTGCACAAGGGTGACGCGAAGATGGTTGGATTGAGTTGTCATTGTCTATACTGAAAACGCCACGGCCCCATATCCGACCACCCACTGTCCCCGGCTTTCAGGGAAATCATCGCCACTGTTCCGATATCGCAGAAGCGTTCCCTTGGTGACTCCTCTGAGCTGGGCGTACTTCATGGACGTAATCACCGGGCCGATTCCGCAAAAAACCTGCTGGCTGTAATCCCAGTCATGCATCACTCCCGTGGTGTCCATGGCAACCACTTTCCGCAAGGTGGCCTGGTCCGTCTTACGAACCTTTTCGTAGGACGAGTCATGGAGCATATCAGAACTGGCGATCACCAGAATCTTTTTCTTTCCCGCCAGCGTGTGAAGCGCCTTGGCCAGCGCCTCCAGAGTGGCGGAATCGCGCGATGCGATCAGCGCCATCACCAGGGATGCGGCGGGCAGAACGGTTTGAATGAAGGGGATCTGGTTTTCCAGCGAGTGCTCGCCCATGTGGGGCCGGTAGTCGGGTCGGATGCGCGGATCGGCGGCGACCAGGAGGGAGGCGACTTCGGTATCCAGCGCGCTTTCCCCCAGCGGGGTCACGAACGTGGTTCCGTCCATGAGCGCCACCCCCTGTCCGTCGCCCTTGTGGCTGAAGCCGAGAACCACCACTGTTTCGGGCGTTCCGTGCTGTGAAAGGCTATCCTGAATCATTCGATAGGTGAAGCCTGCTACCTGACCGGAATAGAGATAGCCGGCATGCGGGGCAATCGCCGCAATGATAGGGCCTGTCACCTCGGGAACAAAAGCCTCCTCAAGATACCCCTGAATCGCTCCCGCCAGCTCGGCACGATTCGAGGGAAACCATTTCCCGGCGCCAAGGGCACTCCTGACTACTTTATGTGCTTTGATCATACGCCACTTATTGACTCTCGTTATTGTCCTTACATGATCTGGGTAGGGAGGCCTCTCCTACCCAAGTTCATAACCAGGCAATTATGATACCATTCATAACAATGCTCACTCCCGCTTCTGTAGTGTAGCGCAGCCGACCGGGTTGACAAGCGGGAAAAGATTCAAAAAAGACGTTCCAAAGTATTTCCAAATTCTAACCAATTACTCGCATTGAACTTACGTATCCCCGCGACACTGTATCGATGAAAATTATTCAATTCTTTGGCGTTCTGGCGGTGCTGCTTCCAGCTGTGACCAATTCAGCGCTGGCCGCCGATGATGGCTCTGGCTTTTTTGCCGGGGTGGCCGGGCGGTTCCGGGCTTCCAAGCCTGCTGCGATTATGAGTTATGACGTGACATATGCCTTGTTCAATATCCGCTTGAAACGGGTTGCCAGCGCCACGCTCACGGCCACCGAGGGTATCTGGCATAATACCCGCTCGGGGGAATGGACCCCAGCCTACATGGTTGATTTTTATGTTGCCTCCCCCCAGAACGGGGCAGGCAACATCGCCCTCTTCAAGCGTACGTTATCTGTGATGACCATGCCCGACCTGAAATTGATCACCTACATCAAGCAAAATGATGAATGCATCAGGACGTTTTCGCTGAAGACGAAAAAAGGTGTGATATCCGTCCCGCTATTGGCTCGAAAACTTGCCGTTTTGCATGCCGATGTCAGGAATGGGAGGGACGACGAGGATCGGAACGAGAGTTTCTCGATGTGGTGCATGCCGTTCCGCGATTTTTCCCGGGAGACAAGCGACCCGGAACTTCGAAAGCTCGCCGAGACGAGTTTAGAGTGTTCCATGCTTCCCCTTTCGGGTGAAGTCGCCCTGTTTCTGGGATCCCTCCAGTGTACGCTCGCCGGCATTCGTACCGAGCCCTTGAAAAACCACGCACCAGCGCTCGCCGGGAACGGTCTGGATCCCTTAAACAAGCCTAACGCATTTCTTACTGTATCCCAATAATCCACCAATGGGGGAATGCTACCGTTTTCCCATGGGTAAGATTTCTGTTAACGAACCGGCGGTCGCCGCCAGACCTTCCCGGGAGGCAGACCGGGACAACATGGCGCGGCTTTGCGGCATTCTGGAGATACGTGATGGCGAGGAGACGCTCCGGCGCTTCCTGCTGGTGCAGTTTCTGACGATGTATGCGAACGAGAAGTTTGAGTTGCGTGCCCGCGGGCAGGAGACGCTTGTTTGCCTGGCGCCGCACACCCCGATGCGCCAGAAGCAGTTGAATGAACTGGTGGCCGACTCTTTCTATCGCGACCTTTTCATGAGCCCGTGCCTGTCAGGGTGGGATCGGGGCGAGGAAAAATACCACT
>CAZOZF010000037.1:0-19901 GCA_964584205.1 uncultured Verrucomicrobiota bacterium | reverse complement strand
GACGAAGCGTGGCCCTCCAGAATTCGGAAGCCCCCCCTTGTCAGTGACCCCTTACAACATTGAACTTTCAACACTGAACATTGAACGCTTTTTCTCCTGAATGTTCAATGTTGGACGTTCAATGTTCCATGTTCAATTCTCCTGTACTCCTCTGAAATTCCTTGACCCCTCCCTCCCCCCTCCTACAGGATGTCCCGCATGAGTACAGCAGAATCAATCTTATCCATGGAACACCTCGCCTCGCTTTGTAAGCGGAGGGGATTTATCTTTCAAAGTTCTGAAATCTACGGCGGCATCAACGGGTTCTGGGATTACGGTCCGCTCGGCTGCGAATTGAAACGCAACATCCGTGACGCCTGGTGGCAGGACATGGTCCGGGACCGCGAGGATGTCGTGGGTCTCGATTGCTCCATCATCATGCATCCCCGCATCTGGGAAGCCTCCGGCCATGTCGGCGGCTTCACCGACCCCATGATCGACTGCCGCAGCTGCAAGAAACGGTTCCGCGCCGATCAGTTGTTCGAGGAACTGGGCCTCAAACCCGCTGAGAGCACCAAGGTTGAGGAGAAGTTTAAAGTGCCCGAGGGAACCAAATGCCCGGCCTGCGGCTCCAAGGAACTGACGGAACCCCGCGCCTTCAACCTGATGTTCAAAACCTTTGTCGGCCCCCTGCAGGACGAATCGTCAGTCGCCTACCTGCGCCCGGAAACCGCCCAAGGCATCTTTGCCCAGTTCGGCAATGTGCTGGCGACCTCACGCCAGAAGGTGCCGTTCGGCATTGCCCAGACCGGGAAGGCTTTCCGTAACGAGATCAATCCCCGCAACTACACCTTCCGGTCGCGCGAATTCGAGCAGATGGAACTGGAATTTTTCATCAAGCCCGGCACCGATCAGGAATGGCACAACTACTGGGTGGCCGAACGAATCAAGTGGTACCAGTCCATCGGACTCCCCAAGGAGAGCATCACCCAATATGTCTACGATAAAGCCGAACTGGCCCATTATGCCAGCGCCTGTGTGGACATCATGTACGCATTCCCCTTCGGCATCCAGGAACTCGAGGGCATTGCCGCACGCGGCAACTTCGACCTCAGCCGCCATCAGGAATTCAGTGGCAAATCCATGGAATACTTCAATCAGGAAACCAACGAGAAGTTCATCCCGCACGTGGTGGAACCCTCCGCCGGCGTGGATCGCATTGCCCTGGCGCTGCTCTGCAACGCCTATCATGAGGAATGGATCCCCAAGGACGGCCCGGCAATTCCGGCGGAGCCCGGGAAGCAGCCGCCGGAAGGCTTCGAGGCCCGCACCGTGATGCGATTCGCTCCGCGCGTGGCCCCCATCAAGGTCGCCGTGTTCCCGCTCCTGAAAAACAAACCCGAACTGGTGGATAAGTCGCGAACCCTCTTCAACACCCTGCGCCGTCACTGGCCCTGCTTCTACGACCAGACAGGCGCCATCGGCCGGCGCTATCGCCGGCAGGATGAAATCGGAACCCCGTTCTGCGTGACCGTTGACTTCGACACACTTCAGGACAACACCGTCACTCTGCGGGAACGCGACTCCATGAAGCAAATCCGTATTCCGATCAACCAGCTCGAAGCGGAACTCCTCGCAAGGATGGGGTGATGAAATTCCGCTTCATGGTCTGTGGGTTGGTGTCTGTGGTCGCGGCGCTTTCCGCCGCCGCCCAGACCAACTCCGCCCCGGTGGTTGCCGTTGCGCCCACCACCGCCGTCGCTGAACTGCCCTCGGTGGATACCTTGATGGGTAACCTTCTGGCCCGCCTGCCGTCCAAACCCATCCGACTCTCAGGCGACCTCCTCACCACACCGGAGGAGGGGGAGAAAAGCAGGCTCACCATATCCATCCAACTGCGTTATCCGCGCGAGGCAACCTACACCATCGGGGACGCCTTCGGAAAACCACTGGAACAGTTAACCGTGCTCCGGGATAATGGACGCGTCTCATTCCTCTACCTGACGGGGGATCCGATGCGAGGCGCTCCGGTGCCTTCCCTTAACCAGGCCATCCAAAACACCGGACTATCCTGGATGGATCTCACCCTCGGCTTCCTCTGGTGGAACGGCGGACAAATTATCGGTCAGGAGGAGAATCGGGGACAGCCCTGCTATGTCCTCGACCGCCACGCACCCATTGGCGGAATGACGCCCTATGCCAGTGTCCGGATCTGGGTGGATAAGCGGGTCTCCATGCTGCTCCAGGCGCACGGCTACGACAAGCTCGCCAACCTCACCCGCCGGATGTCCGTTAAAAGTTTCAAAAAAATCAACCACGACTGGATGATCAAGGATCTCGAAGTGGAGGATCTGTCGCGCCAGATCACCACGATCCTCCGCATCCGGGATGCCGTGGCCGCAGGAGAACCAACCCCATGAAAATCATCCGGTTTCTGGCTCTATTAATATCCCTCCTGGCATTGCCCGCCGGGGCTGCGACGAATGCCGTGCCCGGAAAGGTGTATATCATCCCGATCCACGATGTCATTGACACCGCGCTGGTGTATGTGATCCGCCGGGGCCTGACCGAGGCTGAGAACGAAGGGGCGGAGGCCATCATCTTTGATATGGACACCCCGGGGGGACGGGTCGATTCCGCCGAGGAAATCCTCACCCTGCTGCGGGGCCTCAAGGTTCCCACCTACACGCTCGTCAACCCCAATGCCATCTCGGCCGGCGCCATCATCGCCATGGCCACCGACCACATCTACATGACCCCCGGCAGTAAAATCGGTGACGCCATGCCCATCATGCTGGGTCTGACTGGCGAGGTTCAGCCCATGCCCGAATCCGTTGAGGAAAAATCCGTCTCCTATGTTGCCGCCATGATCCGGGCCGCCGCCCAGCACCGCGGCCACGACCCGCAACTCGCCGAGGCCATGGTCCGGCGCGATTCCGAATACAAGATCGGCGATGAAATAATCTCCAAGAAAGGACAGCTCCTGACCCTGACCAACAAGGACGCCGAACGCCCGGTCGGCCCGGAGAAAAAAAACCTGCTTTCGGAGGGAACCGTGGCAGATCTGGACGCACTCCTGAAAAAGATTGGCAAAGAGAACTGCGAACAGATTGAACTCACGGTCACCAGCGCCGAGGAAATCGCGCGGTTTATTGAATCTTTCTCCATCATCATTCTCGCCCTGGGCCTGCTGGGCCTTTACATCGAGTTCAAAACTCCTGGATTTGGATTACCGGGCATCCTGGGCGCCCTCCTTCTGGCCATCTGGTTCTGGGGCTCCCACATCGCGGGGCTTTCGGGACTCGAAGAAGTGACTCTGTTTCTCCTGGGAATCCTCCTTCTCTTTGTGGAACTGTTCTTTTTCCCGGGGATCCTGCTGCCCGGCATTATCGGAATCACCCTGATCATCGCGTCAATCCTCATGGCCATGATCCAGCACTATCCCGGGGATCCCTGGTATCCGTCCCTGCCCCAGCTCTCCTTCTCCGTGATTGAATTTTCAAAATCCCTGCTCCTCTCCGCCGTGGGGTTCGTCCTGGTGGCGGGGCTTCTCCCCAAAACACGGATGTTCAGGAAGCTGGTTCTGGATAGCACGACATCCCGCACCGATGGATTTACGGCAGCCCCTGATACGGCTTCACTGGTTGGCCTTCAGGGCGTCACGGAAACCCGCTTGAATCCAGCCGGAGCGGCACGATTCGGCACCCAACGCCTGAATGTGGTCACCCGGGGTGATTTTTATGAAGTCGGCGAAGCGATCGTGATTGCCGAAGCCCGCGGAAGCCGTATAATTGTGGATCGTATCAAGAAAGCTTAAGTTTATGGACACTACCACCCTGTTGATCGTTCTCCTCGCCGCCGGCACCTTGTTAATCGGCGCAGAAATCTTCGTACCCGGCGCCGTTCTGGGTACCCTCGGAGGCATTGCCCTCTTCGCCGCCGTCATCGTGGCGTTCGGAATCAGCAATGCCTGCGGTTTCTACACCCTTTTTGGAGTGCTCATCCTGATGGTCGTCACCGTCGCAGCCTGGATCAAGTTGTTTCCCCGCTCGGGAATCGGCCAGAAAATGACCCTCAATGTGGATGGAAAATCTTTCAAGTCCTCAGACTCCAAGCAGGCTCTCGTGGGCCGATCCGGAACCGCCGCATCCCAACTCAGGCCGGCCGGATTCGCCCTCATTGACGGCCAGCGGCTGGATGTGGTCGCCGAAAGCGGAATCATTGAGCCGAATCAGCCGGTGAAGATTGTCAAAGTCGAGGGAAACCGCATTGTCGTCCGGAAGGGTGACGCATGAGTTTCCGGGCCGCTGCTGTCCTCTTCCTCTTTCTCCTGACATCCGTCAGCAAGGCTGTTGAGTTTCAGTCGGCCGAAAATTTTCTCGTCGCCGATAACCAGACAACAACCAATGAACTCTGGGCACAGGCCCGCACCGTAACCTTTTCCGGACAGGCCGAAGACGATTGTTTTCTTCTGGCAGACAGCATCAACCAGGCGACCTCAACCAACCCTGCCACCGTGCGGCTTCCGGGTGCCTTCCGCTCCGATCTCTGGGCGGCCGGTGAAAGCGTCGACATGACCGGCATCACCACGCATCATGCGCGGCTGGCCGCCCTGAAAACCTGCACCATCAATGGATCCATCGGCCGGAATCTCATGGCTTTCGCCCCCACCCTGGTGCTTGGCACGAATACCACTGTAGGGGGGGATATCTTTCTGGTCGGCCAGGACATCATTGTGAGCGGAACGATTTCCGGGAACTCCCGAATTCTCGGGACAAAAGTCACACTTGCTGGCCAGTTCAAGGGGAACCTGAACGTCACCGCAAGCGATATCACGGTCACACCGGGAACCCGAATTGCCGGCAATCTGGTGTACCGGATGGATCGGGATCTGGTTCTGGACTCCCGTGTGGAACTGGGCGGGAAAATGATCCGGCAGGAAATCCTTGAGCCAGAAACGGCGACGCCCCTAACTTCAGCCGACCTGATATTGCAACTGGCTCTTCTGTCGGGCGCCATCATGGTGGGATTGGTCTTTGTATCCCTGATGCCCGGGGTTGTAGCCCTCAGCGTTCACAAGCTCTCCGAATCCGTCTGGCGCTGCATCCTCTTCGGCTTCGTCACCTTTGCCCTCGTCCCCATGATGGCGTTCTTCCTGCTTTTCACCCTGATCGGAATTCCCCTGAGCATCATGCTGATCCTGGCCTATACCCTCCTGATGTATGTCAGCAAAATCATCACCGGCCTCTTTGTGGGACATCTGTTGATACGCCGGAAAACGCCGATCCCGCCCAACCTTCTTTTTCCTGTCATGGCATTGGGATTATTGATACTGTACGCGGCCAGTAGCCTTCCGTTCCCGTTTGGCATTCTGTTTTGGTTCATCATGACGCTTGCGGGAATGGGTGCCCTGGTGGGAGCCATTCTGGATCGTCGGATTCCTGTTATGGTGTCCTATCCCCAGGATCCGGCGACTAAACCGCCGCCTTTGCCGGGAAATTTCCCGCCCGGGGCGGTGTAGAAAAATGTGTGTTGGTAAGGGTTCGAGTCAATAAAAGGAGCGAATATGTGGATCGTAAATAATATTGTTGGGGTTTTGTTCATTCTCTCGGCGATTATCGCCTTCATCATTCTGGGTGTCTTTTTCTACTTCATCAAGGTTTGGGTACGGGCCCTGATGTCCGGTGCCCGGGTGCCGATCCTGTCCCTCGTGGGCATGAAGTTGCGCCATGTTCCGCCGCTTCTGATCGTGGATGCCCGCATCCGCCTGATCAAGGCTGGCTTGAGCCTGGACACCGACCCCCTCGAAGCCCACTTCCTCGCCGGTGGCGATGTGATCAATGTGGTCAATGGCCTGATCGCCGCTGACAAGGCCAGCATTGCGCTCACCTTCCAGCAGGCGGCGGCCATCAACCTGGCCGGCCGTGATGTGCAGGAAGCCGTTCGTACCAGCGTTATCCCGAAGGTCATTGATTGCCCCGATCCCCAGAAGAGCCAGGTGGCCATGCTGGACGCCGTGGCCAAGGACGGTATCCGCATGCTCGTCAAGGCCCGCGTGACCGTTCGCACCAATCTGGAACAACTCGTCGGCGGCGCCGGGGAAGACACCATTATCGCCCGTGTCGGACAGGGCATCGTGAGCGCCATCGGCTCATCTCCCTCCTACAAGCACGTGCTGGAGAATCCCGATGCCATCAGCCGCCGGGTGCTGGAAAGCGGACTAGACTCCCAGACGGCCTTCGAAATCGTCTCGATTGATATCGCCGACATCAGTGTTGCCGGAACCGGCGCCAAGGATGTGGCCAACGTGGGCGCCATGCTGGAAACCGAGCGCGCCGAGGCCGACAAGAAACTACGCCAGGCGGAAGCCGAAGGCCGTCGTGCCATGGCTGTGGCACGAGAGCAGGAAATGCGCGCCCTTGTTCAGGAAATGCAGGCCCGGGTGGTCGAAGCCCAGGCTGAAGTGCCCCGGGCAATGGCCGAGGCCTTCCGCAAGGGAAATCTGGGCGTCATGGACTTCTATCGCATGCAGAACATCCAGGCTGATACGGATATGCGTAAAACCATTTCCGGCGAAGGCCACGATACACAGAAACAGCAAGGATAAGGGCTTCATTGCCTTGATGAATTTTCTACCCATAGCCGCATCCGATATGGACATGATCATCGGCATTATTGCCGTGATCGGTTGGATTGTGGCCCAGGTCATGGGCAAGAAGAAGGCGGGCGACAAGACCGAGACGCCACCCGGCGAAACGGTCGCGCCCGCCAGCCCCCAGGACGAGCTGCGGAAGTTCTTCGAGGAAATGGAAAAAAACTTGAAGCCGGCGGAGCAACCCAAGACGGTTCCCCCGCCGCCCCTTCCGATACCCCGCCACCCGGCCAAGCCCAGGCGGGAACGTCCGGTGGCCGAGTTCATTCAACCCGTTGAGTCTGCCCAAGCCTATCCGTCCCCGCTCCAATCCGCCCAGGAAGCCGCCCTCGTGTTCATGAGGGCGGCGGAGCGCGCTGCCGCTGTGCCCACGATACCGACACTTCCCAAGCCGACTCTGGTGCTCGAGGGATTTCATGACCGGCTGGCGCTCCGGAAAATGATTGTGACGATGGAAGTACTGGGGAAACCCGTCGCCCTGCGATCCGCTTAACCTAGATCTTCAAAATCCGTTCATCCGCACGGGAGTTCCCGAGTGTGTCAGGCCCCAGATAAGGCTCAGTCTGGTATTGACCCACTCCCTGGAGACGCTGAAGAACCCCGGCCACCTCTTCAACAGCCACTTGGCATTCCTGGATCATCGACTTCATCTCCGGCGACGCTTCGACCTTTTTCATCAGATCAAGATATCCCCGGATCACCGTAGCCGGTTGCCCCAAATGATGACAGGCGGCTCCAACCGTCTCCGCCATCACCCGTTGTTGCTCTGCCTGAACCAGCGCCTTCGACTGGGCCTCAATGATCCTCACCTTCTCGTCCGTCTGCTTGATCACCACCCCCAGATACCGTTGAATGGCTGAAAAATCCTCGCTCGACTTCAGCAGATCCACCTGCGTCAACTCGCCCCTTGAAAGCCGCTCCAATGTACTGCGAAGAGCGGCCACTTCAAGAGTGTGCTTGGCCAGTAACACCACACCCAGTGAGATCAACGACACAACCGAGGGCAACATCATATATAAGGTTTCAATATCGAATGATCGGGTGGACATGGCATCCCCGAGAAGATAGGAGAATGCCAGAAGCGGAATCGCGGACATCAGAGCCACCGCCACGCCAAATTGGTGACGGGTTCCCCGACTCGCAATCGAACTCGACTTCACACTCGCCCGGCTCTTCTCCACATCATATCCGGCCCCGAGATAACGACGGGACGGCTCCAGAGTCGGTGCTGCGGTTCCTGTCACAGCCTCCGCAATCATGCCCTGCGCCACGGGGATGAGACAGCTCCATCGACAGGCTTTCCCCGGCGCCGACTCGATGTTTAATGTCCCGCCATGAGACTCCAACACGAGACGGCAATAGGTCAACCCCAACCCGTCGGTTTCCCCATGGATTTTTTCAGCGGCTGGGTTGCATTCAACCGACACATAGGCCTTACCCTTGCAAGTTCCGGTTTGGATGGTGGTCACACCCCCCATGCCCCCCGCCTTGAGGGCGATCCGGATCAAATGACGGATCACACGCGACATCGAATCGGTATCGCAGAATATGGTGACCGGCTCTCCCGTCACCACCATAGCACCTCCTCCGGCTTGAGCCGCTTGAGACAAGCCATCGGAAATGGTTCGAGCCAAGCCGAAAAGATCCCGGGCATGCTTGTCGGCATTCAGTTCCCCGGCCATCATGGTGCGCACGCCCAGCAAAAACTCCACCAATTCCTCGAGGGTTTCTGTGGCACCCAATGCCTCGTTCACATACTGCGAGGCCTCGGCCTTGAAGTGCTTCGCAGAAGATCGGTCCGCCATCTCCAGAAGATTCGCCAATCCGGCAAGGGGAATTTTCATGTCACGAACAACCAGCCGGGCGAGTTCCGTCTGAACGGAATCAAGATCATGCGTTCGTTCCGATTTTGGGTTCATACGCACACCTGTCTAGGAATTCCCATCGCGGATCGATACCATGGCCTTCACCACACCATCCCCATATTCATGCACCAACGCAAAAGCCTCATGGGTCTCTGAAAACGAAAATCGGTGCGTCACCATGAAATCCATATTCACCCGGCCGCTCGCAATCAGATTCAAGGCCGCCTGAAGACAATGATTCTGCCGCCTGACATTCTGGAAACAGATCTCCTTGCGCCGGACAACATCAATGGGAAGCGAAATTCGATCCGCCTCCGGAATTCCCACCATCATCAATTTTCCGCCGGGCTTCAGGAGCGCCGCCGCCTGGTCAACCGCCGCCTGCTGCCCGCAACACTCCACGACAACATCCAGCAGAAGAGGTTCTTCAGAAACGATGGCCCCGACCACATCTTCCCGATCCGGATTTCCCGCCCAGGTGGCTCCGGCCGCGAGGGCAACCTTGGTACGGGCATCACGCCGGTCTGTCATGTACACCGCAGCGGCACCCGCCTCACGGGCGGCAATCAGGACGGACAGCCCGATGGGCCCGGCTCCCAGAATTCCGATCCGTGCCCCGGGCATTACCTCTGCCAAAGTGACGGCATACACGCCGATGGAAAGCGGCTCGCTGATCGCCGCCTGCTCAAATGTCATAGAGGGCGGAATCGGGTAACAACAGTCCTCGGGCATGACGATAAACTCGGAAAGACACCCCTCGGCCTGCCCGGGACACCCCAGAAAGCGGAGGTTTCGACAGGTATGCGGACGCCCCTGAAGACACTGGTCACAGGTCCAACAGGAGATGGCCGGCTCCACCGCCACCCGGTCCCCGGCACGAACCCGCGTCACCGACTGTCCCACCTTTTCGACAACAGCGGAACATTCATGCCCCACGACAAAGGGATACTTTACCACCTGGCTGCCGATCCGGCCGGAGGCATAATAATGGACATCCGATCCACAGACCCCAACGGCAGCAACCCTCAACACGACTTCATAGTCATGAGCAATGCACGGCATCGGTGCTTCACGATAGTCCATCGCCTGAATGCCTGTCAAAACAGCCGTTTTCATCATGCGAATAGATTCCCCTTGTTCAAGATTGCTTCCGGATCAAACACCCTCTTCATCTCCCTCATCTGTCCCAAAACCTGATCCCCCAGCATTTCCCGAAGCAACGCCACCTTGAACTTCCCGATCCCGTGCTCAGCGGAAACCGTCCCGCCCCACTGAATGACCTGGCGCGCCCACTGCAGATATAGATCCTTTCCCCGCTGATACTCCAGCAATGTGCGAGGCAGGATATTCACATGCACGTGATTGTTCCCAATATGACCAAAAATAACATAGTCCAACCCTGTCAATTCCAGCGCGCTGCGATATAAATCCATGACTGACGACAATTCTGAATTTAAAACAGCCATATCCGTGCCAAGTTTAGTTAATTCCGGCTCTTTTTTTCTCCGCTCATCAATGATCCGGTTCACTATCTCGGGAACGGCATGGCGAAACGCTTTAAAACGCTCCAATTCCCGATCCGAATCGGCGATCCAGGAAGCGTCTGGATTTCCGCCCGCTGCCGTCATCTTTTCCGGAAGCTCCGCAACCGCCGCACTGACCTGATCTGCCCCGCCATGGTATTCCAGATAGATTGCCGTATGGTACTCAGACGGTAGTGCCGGAATGTCTGAAACGCCGGGATTCTCACGCTTCTGCCGCCTCAACAAATCAAGGGCATGACAATCAAAATATTCAATCGCAACAGGGCGCTCCTTCAGGGGAAGCACCCTGATGATTTTGACAAATTCCACGGCTGCGGCCTCAGAGGGGAAAAAGGCCATCACACCCCAACGACATGCGGGAGAAGGAATTAGCCGCAATTCAATCTCTGAAATGACACCCAGTGTCCCTTCGGAACCAATAAAAAGATCGATCAGTTCCATGTTTTCAGAAACGAAAAATCCAGCCGCATTTTTCACCGCCGGCATAATGTAATCCGGAAGCCGGCCGGAAATTTCACGCCCCTCTTCCGTGTGAAGGGAAAAGGCCAACCCGGTCGCCCGCTCCCGTCCCCTTCGAAGCGAGATCAGGGAACCGTCGGCAAGCATGACCCGCATGGCCTCAACATAGGCACGGGTGGCACCGTATCGAAAGGTACAGGCCCCCGAGGCATTGCAGGCCACCATCCCCCCGATTGAGGCTGAGGTTTCGGTGGGATCAGGCGGAAAAAAATAGGAAGGGACTCGCCTGAACTCTTCCAAAGCTAATAATGACTCTGGTGACCAATTCGCGGAATCAAATTCGCAGGTCTGCAAAAATTTTCTCAATTCCATCAAGGAAAGTCCTGGCTGAACGGAAATAAACATCTCCTTCCGGTCAGGATCCAGCCGCATGCCCGTAACCCGCGTCATCCGGCTCAAGTTCAGGACATGTCCGCCATCCGGCACCGCTCCCCCGGTGATGCCGGTACGGGCTCCCTGGGTTGTGATGGCGTGCCGGGACAGGAGCACCTGCCGGATATCCTCCTCGGAAGCAGCAAAGGAAATAAAATCCGCCTTACCCCGCCTCCGGGACTCATCCCGGAGATAATCCGGATATTGCCCTTCCACATCAGGCTTGAATAGAGGGACGCCCATGATTTTATTTCCATCCAAGTTCGCAAAGCCGCTCAGTTGAAAGCCATTCATCTAGTTCGGCGTCCGGCACTCCCCCGGTTTCCCGCACCGCCTCGCGAATCGTCATAGCCCTCTCTCGCATCAGACGCGCCACCTCAACGACTTTCTCATGCCCGATCTTCGGAATCAGCGCGGCCAGGATCTCATGCGACTTTTCCATCGTCCGGCGGCAGCAATCAATCCGAGCCACAATCCCGATGACACACAATTCCGCAAAAGCCGCATCGGTCCGGCGAAGCAAATCCAGGGAATCGAGGAGGGCATCGGCCGCCAGAGGAAGAAAGGCATTAAGCTCCAATTCGCCCGACATCACAACCAGGCTGACCTCATGATCATGAGCCATGACCCGATAGGCGGCCTGGATCACCATCTCAGGGATGACAGGATTCACTTTGCCGGGCATCAGGGTTGATCCCGGCTGAATGGCGGGCAATTCAATCTCACCGAATCCGCCTTCCGGCCCACTCGACATCAGGCGGAGATCCCGCGCGATCTTGACGAGATTAACCGCATGAGCCCGGAGTATCCCCGACACCTCGACCAAGGCATCCTGGTTCTGGGTCGCATCCATGAGGTTTTCCGCGCGGGCGAGGTTCAGACCCGTCACATCCCGCAGCTTTTCGACTACCCCGAAAATATACTTCCGGGGTGCATTCATGCCCGTTCCCACCGCCGTTCCGCCCAAATTGACCACGCGCAACCGTTCGATACATTGAAAGATCCTCCACCGGTCACGGGTCAACGCAGTCGCATAGGCGCCGAATTCCCGGCCCAGCGTCACCGGCAAAGCGTCACGGAGCTGGGTACGCCCTAACTTGACGACATCCGCAAACTCACGCTCCTTGGCCTGAAACGCCTCCTGAAGGCGCACCACAACCGGCTCCAACTGACGAAGCAGTGTGATGGCCGCAACCCGGAGGGCGGTGGGATAGGTATCGTTGGTGGATTGGTGCAGGTTGACATGATCAAACGGATCCACGGAACGCCCGAGCTGTTGGGAGGCGAGTCGGGCAACCACCTCATTGACATTCATGTTGGTCGAGGTTCCCGCCCCGCCCTGAAGGGCATCCGTCACAAACTGATCCTGATGCCCGCCGCGAAGTATCGCCTCGCAGGCACAGACAATGGCATCAGTTGTATCCCGGGGAAGAAACCCACATTCCGCATTGGTTTTGGCACATGCCAATTTGACCTGAGCCATGGCGGCAATCAGGGCCGGATGAACCGGCCGGCCCGCCGCCTTGAAATTCAGGCGCGCCCGTTCGGTCTGAATCCCATACAACACCCCATCCGGAATCGCAAGCTCCCCAATCAGATCATGTTCAAGTCGCGGCATACCCCCACCCTACACCGGCCCGCAGCCGCATTCCAATTCAAATCAATGAAAAGGAGGTATTCCGAATTCTGGAGGGCCACGCTTCGTCGCGGCCGCCTTTCCGGTGTTCCGGACGCGACAAAGCGCGTCCCTCCAAAGAATACCCCCCGTCGGTGACCCATTACCATTATATCGCCATGAAGCTTGACATGCGTGGAGGGGAATTGTATCTACCCGAAGAATCATAGCCGTAATTTTGCAGGAGTGTCGGTTTAGTTTTTGTTTGGCGGTGAATCAACCTGATTAAGGATGGGCACAGCATGAAGCCGATAAAACGAATTATCCAGTACGAGGCGGAACGGGTGGTGGGATTCGGGGATGAGATTCGGAGCGTTCCGGGATGCGAGGAATTGCTTTCCTGCATCCAATGCGGGACCTGCTCGGGAGTCTGCCCGCTGAGCACTTACATGGATTACTCCCCGCGCCAGATCATCGGGATGGTGCGGTCCGGGTTTAAGGACAAGGTGCTTCGCAGTCATACCATCTGGCTCTGCGCCTCCTGCTATGCCTGCACGGTGGAGTGTCCGCGCAAGATCCGGATCACGGATATCATGTATGAGTTGAAGCAGCGCGCCCTCCAGGAGCGCCTCTATCCCCGCCGTTTCTCCATTCCCATCCTGGCCCAGGAGTTCAACAAGATGGCTCAGACACAGGGACGGGTGACCGAAAATGTGCTGGCGGCCATCATGTTCCTCAAGAGTTCATGGTGGTCCATCTTCGGGATGTGGCGTCTGGGGCTCGGGCTTATCTGGCGCGGCCGGTTCCCTTTCCTCCTGGAATCCATCAAGCGGAAAGACGAGCTTGATCGCATGCTGAAAACCGTGGACAAAATAACCATCGACATGTTGCATGATGAGCCGGGCAAAGCCGTGAAGGCCCAGAGGGAGGGCGTTAGATGACGACGTATTCTTATTTTCCCGGTTGTTCGCTCAAGGGCAGCGGGCGCGCCTATGAGGAATCACTTCTCCCCGTGTTACGGGCGCTGGACGTGAATCTGGAGGAATTGGACGACTGGAATTGCTGTGGCGCTACGGCCTACATGGCGATGGACGAGGTCCGTGCGTGCGTGATCGCCTCGCGCAACCTCGCCCTGTCCGAGCAGCTCGGCCACAAGGAGTGTATCGCCCCCTGCAACGCCTGCTACCTGGTGATGAACAAGACCCAGCACTACATGAAGGAATCCCCCTCCGTTAATGGTGCCATCCAGAAGGCGCTGAAGGCGGGAGGATTGACCTGCAAGGGAACCCAGCCCATCCGCCACCCGCTCGATGTGATGGTGAACACGATCGGACTTGACGCGATCAGGAAGCGTGTCCGGCGCCCGCTCACGGGACTGAAGGTGGCCCCGTACTACGGATGCCAGATCGTCCGGCCGTATTCCACCTTCGACGACCAGTACAATCCGACCACCATGGACCGCCTCCTCGAGGCGCTCGGGTGCACGGTTGTTCCGTTCCCCCTGAAGACGCGGTGTTGCGGCGGAAGCCTGACGGGGACGCTGCCCGAACCGGGATTGCACTGCACCTACCTCATCCTCAAGGAAGCATTGCGGCGCGAGGCGGAAGTCATTGCCACGGTCTGTCCGCTTTGCCAGTTCAATCTGGATTCCTATCATGACAAGATCGCCGGGAAATGGGAAGACGTCCGCATCCCCACGGTCTATTTAACCCAGTTGATGGGGCTTGCTTTTGACATGAACGAACGTGAATTGGGCCTGCACCGGGGTTTTATCCCGATGAAACCATTGCCAGCTTCCAAGCCGACGGAGTAACTCACATGGACAATCGAGACAGCCAGGAGATTCGGATCGGCTTCTATATCTGTCATTGCGGCTCTAATATTGCCGCCATGGTGGACTGCCCGGCCGTGGCAAAGGATATCGGAAAATTGCCGGGTGTCGCGCTTTCGCGCGACTACAAGTACATGTGTTCAGACCCCGGACAGGAACTGATCCGGAAGGACATCGCCGAGTTCAATCTTAACCGCATCGTCGTGGCCTCCTGCTCGCCGTTGCTGCACGAAAAGACATTCAGGGGCGCGGTGGAAACCGGCGGGCTGAACCCGTTTTACTTCCACATGGTCAACATCCGCGAGCATGATGCCTGGGTCCATACCGACAAGGGGGAGGCCACGGAGAAGGCCTTCGCGCTGTCTCGTGCCGCCATCCGGCGTGTGGTGAAGCACAGGGCCCTGGAAGTCAAGAGGGTCCCCATCCATCCCGACGTGCTTGTGGTGGGCGGTGGCATCGCGGGTATCCACGCGGCCATGACGATGGCCAATGCCGGCCGGAAGGTTTACCTGGTTGAGCGTGAGCCCTCCATCGGGGGCCACATGGCGAAGTTCGACAAGACATTCCCGACGCTGGATTGCGCCGCCTGCATTCTCACGCCCAAGATGTCGGAGGCCGGTTCGCATCCGAACATCACGCTGATGACTTATTCCGAGGTCGCCAAGATGGATGGCTATGTGGGCAATTATACCGTCACCATCAAGCGCAAGCCGCGGTATATCAAGGAAGACTTGTGTACCGGCTGTCAGGAGTGCATTGCCCATTGCGTCTACAAGGAGGCGAAGTTCCGCGATGAGTTCAATGAAGGGCTGGGCAAGCGGAAACCGGTGTATATCCCGTTCCCCCAGGCAACCCCGCAGGTGGTGGCCATTGACCCGCGCACATGCCTGAACTTCAAGGATGGCGTCCTGACCGACAAGTGCAAGAAAGGGTGCGTCACCGCGTGCGGCGAGAAACAGGCCATTGACTTCACGCAGCAGGAAACCCTGCAGGAGGTCAAGGTTGGCGCCATCATCATCACCACCGGGTTTCAAACCTTCGATGCCGGCAAGATTCCCCAATATGGATACGGCCGATACCCGAATGTCTATACCGCCCTGGAAATCGAGCGCCTTGTCAACTCGTCCGGCCCGACCTCGGGCCATGTGGTCATGCGCGATGGGCGGGAACCGAAGTCCATAGGTATTATCCACTGTGTCGGCAGTCGCGACCAGAAGACGAACCGGTGGTGTTCGCGGGTGTGCTGTATGTATTCCCTGAAGTTGGCGCACCTGTTAAAGGAGCACACCGGTGCGGAAATCTACAACTTCTACATTGATATGCGCACTCCGGGCAAGGGCTACGAGGAGTTTTACGACAAGTTGCTCGACGAAGGAGTCCATTTCATCCGGGGACGAGTCGGCGAGGTCACGGACTGGGCGACAACACCCGAGGAGGAAGGCAAGTTGGTTGTCCGCGTGGAAGATACCCTGGCGGGCTATGTCCGGCGCATTCCGTTCGACATGGTGGTGCTGGCAACCGGGATGGAACCAAAAAGCGATGCGCAGGATATTCGGCGTCTCTTCAACATGAGTTGCGGTTCGGAAGGCTTCTTCCTGGAACGTCACCCGAAACTGGCACCCGTCAGCACGTTCAGCGATGGCCTTTACATCGCCGGATGCTGCCAGGGGCCGCGCGACATTCCGGACACCGTGGCCCAGGCCGGGGCTGCGGCCGCCGAGGCGCTGGCCTTGATCGACAAGGGGTATATCGAGCAGGAACCGAACACAGCCTTCATCCTGGATGAGGAGTGTTGCGGCTGCAAATCCTGTATTCCGCTGTGTCCCTACACGGCGATCACATTCGATGCCACCAGGAAGAAGGCGGTGATCAATGAGGCGCTCTGCAAGGGGTGCGGCACCTGTGTCGCGGCGTGTCCCTCGGGCACGATCATCCAGAACCTGTTCGAAGACGATGAAATCTTCAGCGAAATAGAGGGAGTACTGGCCCATGACTAAGGACTGGAATCCGCGGATTGTCGCGTTTTTCTGCAATTGGTGTACCTATACGGCGGCGGACCTGGCGGGGGTTTCCCGGATAAAATACGCCTCCAACGTGCGTGTCATCCGCCTGATGTGTTCGGGCCGCGTGGATCCTCAGTTCGTTCTGGACGCATTGGCGAAAGGGGCGGATGGAGTGCTCATCGGTGGTTGCCATCCTTTGGACTGCCACTATGTCGAGGGTAATTACAAATGCCTGCGCCGATTCAATCTCCTGAAGCGCATGGTTCAGGACATGGGGATTGAGGGCGACCGGCTGCGGCTGGAATGGATTTCGGCGGCTGAGGGCGAAAAGGTGAAAACGGTGATCAACGAGATGACCGCGACGATCCGGAGGCTTGGGCCGCTCGGGATTCCGGGAAAGGTCGAGGATTGGGACCGGGAGATGGATCGGGTTGCCGCCGGCATAGCGGTAACCGAATCGCAAGCAACGCCCTGTGAACAGCATGCCGGAACCCGGGAGGTGGCTCATGTCTAAACCCAAAGTTGCGTTTTACTGGTGTGCCTCGTGCGGAGGCTGCGAAGAGACCGTCGTCGACCTTGCCGAGGATATTTTGGGCGTGGTCGAGAAGGTCGACATCGTGCTCTGGCCCGTGGCAATGGACTTCAAGTATGCGGATATCGAGGCCATGCCTGATAAATCGATTACGGCGACATTGCTCAACGGCGCCATTCGCTCGACAGAGCAGGAGGAAATGGCGCGTCTGCTGCGCCGCAAAAGCCAGTTCCTGATCGCCTATGGAGCCTGCGCCCATACGGGCGGCATTCCCGGCCTGGCCAACCAATTCTCTCGCGAGCAAATTCTCTCGTTCAACTATCAGGATGCGCCGACCGTGATCAATGAAGGCAGAATACGCCCGCAGCAGGAGATTACCGAGCAGGGGCGAACCGTCCATCTGCCCAAGCTCCACAATGTCGTGCGGACCCTCGCCCAGGTTGTGGACGTGGACTACTACGTGCCCGGGTGTCCTCCGACGCCGAAGCTTACCCGTGCGGCCATTACCGCCCTCCTCGAGGGCAAGCTGCCCCCGAAAGGGACGGTGATCGGGCCTGACCACGCTCTGTGCGACGAGTGTTCCCGAAAGGATACGAAGCCGGACAAGTGGGATTTTACGACGTTTACCCGCCCGCATCAGAAGCTGATGGATGAAAAATGTTTTTTGGCGCAGGGCGTGGTCTGCATGGGCCCCGCTACCCGGGCCGGTTGCGAAGCCGCCTGTACCGAAGGGGGCATGCCCTGCACCGGTTGCTTTGGCGGAACCTCCCGTGTGCGCGACCAGGGCGCCAAGATCCTGTCCTCGTTGTGCTCGAACATCGCGGTCAAGGATGAGGATGAGATTGAGGCCACGCTCGGGAGCATTCCCGACCCGGTCGGAACCTTCTACCGCTATGGGCTGGCCGGGAGCATCCTGCGCCGCAAAATGAATCTGCCCTCTGATGAAAAAGGATGACACGATGAACGACGAAACACAAAAAGTCTGGAACACCGGCGCGGCCAAGGCGAATGCCGCTTATCAGGGGGTGCGCCGCAACATCACCATCAATCCCATCACGCGCCTGGAAGGACACGGCAAGATCGATATCTTTCTGGACAACAAGGGTGATGTCGAACGGGCCTACCTCCAAGTACCCGAGTTGCGCGGCTTTGAGGTGTTCAGTATCGGCCGGCCGGCCGAGGACATGCCCCAGATCACCAGTCGTATTTGCGGGGTCTGCCCCACCGCGCACCACATGGCCGCGACCAAAGCGTTGGACGATCTTTATCAGGTTGAACCCACCCCCACCGGAAGGAAGATCCGCGAACTGGTCTACAACGCCTTTACGTTGGAGGATCACGCGCTTCACTTCTTTGTGCTGGGGGGGCCGGACTTTATTGTCGGACCCGATGCGCCCCCTGCGGAGCGCAACATCGTCGGCGTCATCCAGAAGGTGGGGTTGGAGGCCGGCACGAAAGTCATTTCCATGCGGCGTCGAATACGCGAGATCACATCGTATTTCGGCGGGAAGGTTGTTCACCCCGTACTGGGCCTTCCTGGCGGTGTCAGCAAGGCACTTAAGCCCGAGGACCTGCCGAAGTTCCGGGAACTGGCCCGCGAGGGCGTCGAGTTTGCGGAATGGACACTGGCGATCTTTCACCAAATCGTTTTGGCCAATCCCGATTATGTGAAGATGATCACCTCCGATGCCTATACCCACAAGACCTGCTACATGGGCCAGGTAGACGAACAGAACAGGGTGAACTTCTATGATGGCAAGCTACGCGTGGTGGATTGCGACGGGAAGGAAGTCTGCAAATTCGCCGCTCAGCAATACCGTGACTATGTTGCGGAGCATGTCGAACCCTGGAGCTACATGAAATTCACCTTCCTCAAGCCCCGGGGCTGGAAGGGTTTTGTTGAAGGTCCGGAGTCGAGCATCTATGCGGTCGGGCCGCTTGCGCGGCTGAATGCCGCCGAGGGAATGGCGACGCCCAAGGCTCAGGCGGCTTATGAGGAGTTCTTCAAGGTGTTGGGGGGGAAACCGGTTCACCATACACTCGCCACACATTGGGCCCGGGTCATTGAGATGATCTATGCCGCAGAGCGCCTCGAGGAACTCATCAACGATCCTGATATCACCAATCCCGATGTCCGCCGCATCCCGACCAGCATCCCGAAGATCGGCATGGGGGTTGTCGAGGCCCCGAGGGGAACTCTGTTTCATCACTATGAGACTGACGGGAAGGGCTTGATTACGATGGCTAATATGGTGGTGGCGACGGGCAACAATGCGTCACGCATCGCGATGAGCGTGGAGCGTGCCGCCAAGAGCCTCATCAAGGGGGGGCACGTCACTGAGGGCCTGCTGAACCGGGTGGAGATGGCTTTTCGTGCCTACGATCCCTGCCTGGGTTGCGCCACCCACACGTTACCCGGCCATATGCCGCTCATTGCGACGATCTACGATGCCCAGCGCCGGATTGTCCAGCGCCTGGAGCAGGACTGATGGCTGACATCCTGATTCTGGGGCTCGGCAACGATATTCTCACCGATGATGCAGTGGGGTTACTCGTCGTGCGTCAGCTGGGCTTGGATTTCGCGGATAACGCACGGGTGGCGGTTCGGGAAACACAGGAGATGGGGCTGGCGCTTTTGGATCATCTGGTGGGTCACCGTGAGGCGATTCTGGTCGACTCCATCCAGACCGGCAAGGCAACACCGGGAACCCTGCATGAACTCGATGCCGAAGGTTTGAAAAGGATTGCCGGCGGAACCCCTCATTTCCTGGGTGTTGGAGAAACCCTCGCGCTGGGGCGCCAGATGGGATTGCCGATGCCGTCGCGCGTTCGCATTTTCGCCATCGAGGTCACGGATGTCCAAACCCTGGGCTCTAAACTTACACCCGCCTTGGAGGAGGCGCTTCCCGCCATTCTGGACCACCTCCGCAAGGCGATTCATGACGAGGGCATTCGGTAAGTTTCGACTAGACCATCCGTAGCTCAAGCC